>JAFEGC010000161.1 GCA_018240265.1 Pseudomonadota bacterium
TGTCCGACGAGGTGTACGAGCACGTGGTGTTCGACGGCGTGGCGCACCAGAGCGTGGCGCGGCGGGCGGACCTGGCGGAGCGCAGCGTCGTCGTGTCCTCCGTCGAGGCGCTGCAGGACCCCGCGGCCTGGATGGGCCTGGCGGATTTTTACCAGCACAAGCGTGATGTGCTGGCCAAGGCGCTGTCGGCGTTCTATGGCGATGGCACCGATCACGGCATCATTCGCCTGAGTTTTTCCAAGGATGAGGATACGCTGCGGGAGGGCGCGCGCCGGCTGTGTGCGGTATGACCCAGCGCCGCTGGCTCGAGGCCCGCCTGGCCGAACCGTTCGCCGGCCCCACCGTGGTGCTGACGCATCACCTGCCGCACCCGCGCAGCGTGCATCCGCGTTACGATGGTGATGCCATGAACCCGGCCTTCGATCCGCAACTTCGAGTGAGCATTTCATGAAATCGATGCGATATTCCCATCTGGTGCAGCGTATTGCCGGCGAAGGGTCCGATGCCTGGGTGACGCATTACGAGGCGTGGGCGGCCCGCGAGCGCGGCGAGGACGTGATCCTGCTCAGCGTGGGAGACCCGGACATCGGCACGCCGGCGCCGGTGGTGGAGCGCGCCGTCGAGCAGTTGCGCGCGGGCGATACGCATTACACACCCTCCGGCGGGCGGCGGCATCTGCGCGAGGCGATCGCGGCGGAGCATCGTCGACGTTATGGCCAGCCGGTGGAGGCGGATAACGTGATCCTGTTCTCCGGCGCGCAGAATGCGCTGTTCGCGACCTCCCTGTGTCTGGCCGGCGAAGGCGATGAGGTCATTGCGCTGGATCCCATGTACGTCACCTATCGCGCCACGGTGGAGGTGACCGGCGCCAAGCTTGTGCGTGTGGGCACCTCGGTGGCCGACGGTCTGCGGCCCGACCTGGATCGGCTGGCGGCGGCGGTGACACCGCGCACGCGCGCCATCCTGTTCTCGACGCCCAGCAATCCGAGCGGCGTGATTCTCAACGAGGCGGAACTGCAGGTCATCGGCGAGCTGGCGCGCCGCCACGATCTGTGGATCATTGCCGACCAGGTGTATGCGGGTCTCGCACCCGGCGGCCGGGTGCCGAGCCTGGCGAACGCTCTGCCGGATCAGCATCTGACCATCTGCAGCTTGTCGAAATCGCATGCCATGCCGGGATGGCGCATGGGCTGGCTGGTGGGACCGAAGCCGTTCGTGGTGCATGCGGATAATTTGGTGATGTGCATGCTGTTCGGGATGCCGGGGTTCATCCAGGAGGCTGCGGTCACCGCGCTGTCCATATCCGAGCAGGCGGAACGGAACATACGCGACTACTGCGCGCGGCGCTGCGAGCTGATGTACCAGGGCCTAGCGGGAATCGCGGGTCTTCGCTGCCACCGGCCCGAGGCCGGCATGTTCATGCTGGTCGACGTCAGCGGCACCGGCATGAACGGGCGCCAGTTCATGCGCGCGTTGTACGCGGCAGAGCAGGTCTCTGTGCTGGACGGCGGCGTATTTGGACGCGACACGGCAGGCGTAGTGCGGATTTGCTTTGCCGTCGAGGAGCAGACGATCGAAGAGGCGTGCCGTCGCATTGCGCGTTTTGTCAGCTCTCATGTAAACGCATCCGGGTGATGTCGGTGGCAATCGGCTGCGGGCGCTGCCAGGGCGGTTGCCAGAAAAACTGTGACGTATTTCATGCGCACGATGCCAATGTCGATGCCCACAGGATAAAGGCATCGACTCGGTGGGGCTGTGCGATGCGGCACAATATGTCGCGCCGCGCGGCCCGCTGCGTCACGGACCGCACGGCGGTGGCGCGGCCACACCGGCGAGCGGCTTTCTGCTTAGCGCCGGATCCGTCCGCCGCGGCCTAGCAGGTCGTTGGGGTTGGCCAGCGCCGCGCCACCGGCTTCGGGAATGACCAGCGAGGAGGCCGACTCGCGCCGCAGCTCCTGCAGTTCGCGCATGGTCTGCTGCACGGCGATCTCGGCCGCGGGGCCGAATTTCTCGATAGCCACCGCCAGCGAATTGGCGTCGATCTCGAAGCTCAGGGGTAGCGCGCCCATGGGCGTCATGATCTGCGCCTGGCCGACGTAGAGCACGGCGCGTGCCGCATCGGGCTCGCCGTTGGCGGAGACCGGCGTCATGCGGCGGATGGTGCCCACGCGCCTGTCGGTGAACGTGTCTTCACGATAGACCTGCGTTGCGTCCATCTGCACGGGTCCGCGGTCGGGGGCGCCGCGATCGGAGGTTGCGCTCATGGATGATTCCTGGCTCGTTGCGAGCCTGTGATGATAACCCGGAGCGCGCGGGGTGTGCAGGCCCATGAGCGATGCGTTACGCTTGCGCCGCCCATGAATTCCAACGCCCGTCCTCACCGTGTCCCCGCGTGGACGACCTGGCTGGGAATCGTCCTGTTCCTGCTGGCTTTCCTGTGGCTGCGGCATGTGCTGGCGCAGTATCACCTGCGCACCATCCTGTCGGGATTCCTGTCTCTGCATCCCGATGCGCTGGTTCTCGCTGGCGTACTCACCTTTTGCGGCTACACCTGCCTGACGCTGTACGAGGTGCTCGGCTTGCGCTTCGCCGGCGTGCGCCTGCCCTACCCGCGCATCGCGGTGACCGCCTTTGTCGCCTATGCCATCGGTCACAACGTCGGCCTGAATGCGCTGAGCGGCGGCGCCATTCGCTATCGCGCGTATTCGGCGGCGGGGCTTTCCGCAACGCAGATCGGCAAGGTCATCGCCTTCGGTTCGCTGACCTTTGGATTGGGCGCCGCGCTCCTGGTGGGCGTATCGCTCCTGAGCCAAGCGGGTGTGTCGGGCTCCGTCTTGCACGTGCGCGAGTCGTTGGCACAGGGTGCGGGCGTCGTGCTGCTCGTATTGGTGGCGGGCTACTTCGTGCTCACGTTCCTGCGCGACCAGCCGCTGGTGCTGGGCCGCTTCCGTCTGCCCATTCCGTCGCCGCGCATTGCATTGGCGCAGATCATCGTAGCCTGCTCGGACCTGCTGCTCGCCGCCAGCGTGCTGTACGTGCTGCTGCCCATGCAGGCGCACATCTCCTTCCTGGCCTTCGCCGGCCTGTTCCTGGTGGCGGTGGCGGCAGGCGTGGTCACCAACGTGCCGGCCGGGCTCGGCGTGTTCGAATCCGTCATGATCCTGCTGCTGCCGGTAGTGGCGCCCGATCGGCTGCTGGTGTCCATGCTCGGCTACCGCTTCATCTACTACCTCGTGCCCTTTGGCATTGCGCTGGCGCTGCTCGCCGCGCACGAGATCTGGTTGCATCGCGTGATGTTGCGCCGGGTGGCGCGTCTGGCGCAGAGCTGGCTCGCGGCGGTGACGCCGCAGGCAACCGCGATTGCGGTATTCGCCGCCGGTGCAGTGTTGCTGTTCTCCTCGGCCACGCCCGGTCTGGAGGAGCGGCTGGTCACGCTGCGCCAGGTCGTACCGCTGCCCATTCTGGAAGCCTCCCACCTGATCGGCAGTGCCGTGGGAGTGGCGCTGCTGATCCTGGCCAACGGCCTGTACCGCAGGCTCGACGGCGCCTGGTGGATCGCGGTCTGGCTGCTCGGCTTTGGCGCCGTGGTCAGCCTGCTCAAGGGCATCGACTACGAGGAGGCCACCATCTTGGGGGTGGTCGACGGCCTGCTGATCCTGGCGCATGCGCGCTTCAATCGGCGCGCCTCGCTCATTGATCAGCGCTTCTCCGGTCCCTGGATCCTGGCGGTGCTGCTGGTGCTGGGGGTGTCGCTGTGGCTGGTGGTGCTGGCGTATCGACACGTGCCGTACGCGAACTCACTGTGGTCGCAGTACGCCTTCGAGGCTTCCGCGCCGCGGAGCCTGCGCGCCTTGCTGGTGGCGGCGCTCCTGGCCGGCGCCTATGGTCTGTCGAGGCTCCTGCGCCCGGCTACGCCGCAGTTCAACGAGCTCACCGATGAGGACTATGCGCGCGCCGGCAAGCTGATCGCCGAATGCCCGGACACCACCGCGAACCTAGCCCTGCTGGGCGACAAGAACCTGCTGTTCGACGAGGCCGGCACTGCCTTCATCATGTACGAGGTGTCGGGCAGCAGCTGGGTGGCGATGGGCGATCCGGTGGGTTCGCCCGTGGCCTGCGAGAACTTGGCCTGGGAATTTTTCGAGCGCTGCGACCGCGTGGCCGCCTCACCGGTGTTCTACCAGGTGTCCGCCGACAACCTGGCGTTGTATGTGGATCTGGGGTTGTCGCTGATCAAGCTGGGCGAGGAGGCGAGGGTCGAACTCGCCGGCTTTTCGCTGGAGGGCGGCGCCCGCGCGGATCTGCGTCAGACGCACCGCCGCGCGCTGCGCGACGGCGCGCGCTTCGAGATCATTCCGCGCGCACAGCTCGCACCGCTGTTACCGCAGTTGCGCGAGGTGTCGGATGCGTGGCTGACGGAGCGTAAGACGGCGGAAAAGGGTTTTTCGCTGGGATTTTTCGACGAGGCGTATCTATCGCGCTTCGATTGCGCCGTGGTGCGCAACGAGCAGCGCATCGTCGCCTTCGCCAACATCTGGAAGGCGGGCGGGCTGCAGGAGTTGTCGGTGGATTTGATGCGTCATCGCGACGGCGCACCCAAGGGCGTAATCGACTACCTGTTCATCGAAATCATGCTGTGGGGCAAGGCGCAGGGCTTCAAGTGGTTCAACCTGGGTATGGCGCCGCTGTCGGGTCTTGAGACCCATCCGCTCGCGCCCGCCTGGCACAAGGTCGGCCGGTTGCTGCAACGGTACGGTGAGAACTTCTACAACTTCGAGGGTCTGCGCAAGTACAAGGACAAGTACCTGCCGGTCTGGCGGCCGCGCTACATGGCGGCGCCGCGCGGCATTTCCATGGCGGGCGCGCTGCTCGATGTCACTTCGTTGATTTCCGGCGGCGTTACCAAGGCGCTGCGCAAATAGTGGGCGGACGTGCCGGTGCCTTACTGGAGATGGGACTCCAACGAGGCGACCACTTCGCGCATGCGCGGCAGGAATTGTTCCACCGCCGAGCGCAACGGCACCGCGGTGGCGGAGAATCGCACCATCAGCGTGGCCAGCGTCCGTGTGCCGGCATGGATGGGAATGGCAATGCTGGTTTCCTCGGACACGCGCCGCGCCCGCGTGGCGAGCCCGAAGCCCTGGTTGCGCGTCTCGTTCATCAGCCGCTCGAATTCCTGCCGATTCTGCGCCAGACGGTCCTCGGGACGCGGCGAGCGCGCCAGCAATTCCAGCACCGCCTCGCGCTGCTGCGGCGCGCACCAGGCCAGGTACGCACGCCCGGCCGCGCTGGTCAGCATGGGAATGCGCGTACCCACCGCGATCTGTTCCAGCGCCAGCGGGCTTTGCCGATCGGTGGTCTCACGCACCAGCATGGCGGCGCCCGAGGGAGTAGTGATGGTCAGCGGCCAGACGATATCCTTGCACAGCGCTCCGAGCAGCGGCCGGGCGCGATGCGCCACCGCCGCTTCCAGGTCGAAGCCTCCGGCCAGCGAGCACACCATGATGGTGGGCAGGTAGCAGTCATCGCTTCGGTCGCGGGTGACGTAGCCGGCGGAGCGCAGGGTCTCCAGAATCCGGTACGTAGTGGTGCGCGGCAGCTCCACCGCGAGTGCCAGCGCGTTGATCGAAGCCCGTTGCAGGCGGTTCAGTTCGACCAGAACTTCAAGGCCGCGGTTCAGGGCGCGAATAGGCCGGGTGGACTCCCGGCCGGCATCAGGGACGGGTTTGGGGGGCGGCTCAAACATGGTGGTCAAGCGAACATCATGAAGATGATTGACGGCTCAGTGTAACCGAAGTTCACGCCGTGGCGATATGAACCCGCGTTCGGCGCTATCAACAGCGGTGTTGAAAGAACTACACGCGTTGGATCAAGACTTCAGCGCCGCCAGCGCACCGGTGCCCATAGATAAACGGGAATCACGGCGCTACCCCGGGCGATGGTCGCATTCGATGCTGGATGATCGGCCAGGTGCCGATCCTGGCGACACCAGACGAGGGTGGTCATGCGCGGGCGACCGCTACTCGCCATGCGCGGATCGCGAGCCAAGTTAGGCTACAATTCCCCGATAAATTCATGTCGACAGAGGTTTGAGTGCTATGACGGCGGATTCCACCAGTGCCGTGCCGGCCGCCAAGAACACGGATGCCTTGATTATCGGCGCGGGGCCCTGCGGGCTGTTCCAGATTTTCGAGCTCGGCCTGCTCGGCATCCAGGCGGATATCGTGGATTCCCTGAAGCATCCCGGCGGCCAGTGTACCGAACTGTATCCGGACAAGCCCATCTACGATATTCCGGCGCTGCCGGTCTGCGGCGCGCAGGAGCTGGTCGATCGCCTGTTGCAGCAGGCCAAGCCCTTCAATGCCACCTTCCACCTGGGCCAGGAAGTGACCGGGCTGGCACGGCTGGAGGATGGCAGCTTCCACGTCGCCACCAGCACAGGCACGCGTTTCATCGCGAGGACGGTGGTCATCGCCGCCGGTGTGGGCTCGTTCCAGCCGCGCAAGCTGGCGGTGCCGGGCGTGGAAGGCTTTGAGTCCAGCCAGGTGCACTACAAGGTCAAGTCCGCCGGCG
>JAFEGC010000162.1 GCA_018240265.1 Pseudomonadota bacterium
CCACGGCAGGCGCCATCGGTGTATAGCTCCACGCGGCTCACCCGCGCACCTGCGAGGTGGGTTCGGGCGCCCCCACCAGCACGCGCGGGCGGGGCTTCCACTTCGGCCGCAGCAGCGTCAAGGTCTGCGTGCGCTTGCGCGCCTTGAGCAGGTAGGCTCCGCCCATCATCGCCGGTCGCGACCGATACACAGCCTCGCCCCCCGCTCCAGCCCATGGCAAGAGTCCCAGGTAACCCCAGACCTGCTCCACGTCGATACCCAGAAAAGCCATCCAGTCCTTCAAACGCAGCTCCGAAATCATGCGCTGGATCCCGGGTGGAAAAACCGGCCGGTCGAACCGCCGCGCCAGTATCCTTCTGAGCCCCCAGCCGCTGTAGGGATTGAAACAACAGATCAGCAGGGACCCTTCCGGACGCAGGATACGCTCGGCCTCGCGCAGCACCGCGTAAGGATCGTCCACCAGTTCCAACGTATGCGGCAGCAGCACCGCGTCGACGCAGTCGGCGGCGAGCGGCAGGGCCGCGAGCTGCGCCTGAAGGGTCACCCCTCGCGCCGCGTGCTCCCCCACCAATGTGGTGTGCTGGGTGCGCGCGGCCTGCAGCAACCCACGTCCGGGGCCCCAAGGACCGACTTGCAACAGGTCGAAGCCGAACACGTCCTCCATGGCCTCGCGCGCGACTATGGTCTCCTCCTGCAGAACTCGTCTGCCCAAGGGCGTATCGAACCAGTTCGTCACCTGCGCCTGTCGCGGATCTGCAACCGCCACTCCTGTCGGGTCGAGCCCAGCCGGGCCGGACCGAAAACACTAGCAAACTTGAGATGTTACAGGTTAAATTCCGCCGCGAAATGTCACCCGCCGCCCCCTTTTCGCGCACACCCCCCGCGCCTCTCATCGTCCAGCCGGTGGCGGCGTTCTCCGACAACTACATATGGCTGATCCACTCGCCGCGCGAGCCTCGCAAAGTCGCCGTCGTAGACCCGGGAGAGGCCCGGCCGGTGCTTCAGGAAATCGAGCGTACCGGACTTACACTCGCCGCCATTCTATTGACTCATCACCACCCTGATCATATCGGCGGCGTGCCGGAGCTCAAGCGCGGCTCCGACATCCCGGTCATCGGACCGGACGATGAGCGCATCACGGTCAATACGCGGATCGCCCGGGACGCCGAGGGAGTTGAATTGCCGGAGCTGGGACTTGCGTTCGAGACACTGGCCATTCCGGGGCATACCTTAAGTCACATTGCATTCTGGGGCCACGGGTCGCTGTTCTGCGGCGACACGTTGTTCAGCGGCGGCTGCGGACGCATTTTTGAGGGAACCGCGAAACAAATGACGGCTTCATTGGAGCGCTTGCGCTGCCTTCCCACCGAGACGCGTGTGTATTGCGGACATGAATACACGGCCGCAAACCTGCGCTTTGCCATGGCGGTGGACCCGGACAATACCGCCTGCGCGCGCTACCAGGCCGAGGTGCATGACAAACGCGCCCGTGGCGTGCCCACGCTCCCCACCACCTTGGCACTGGAAATCCAGGTCAATCCGTTCCTGCGCTGCGAGCAACCGGCGATCCGCGCCGCCGCCGAGCGTCACGCCGGCCGGGCGCTCACGGACAATGCCGAGGTGTTCGGCGTGCTGCGCGCCTGGAAGGATCAATTCAGGTGAAGCCGGCCCGGATCGCCGCCGCGGCCTGCCTCGCCGCCCTGCTGCTCGGCGGCTGCGCCAGCACTCCGCCCGCTCCTCCCCCGCCGGTCACCGTTCCGCCGCCTCCGCCACCCACCACCGACGCCAACGGCAACTCCACCGACATCGTCACGCCCGAAGGCGCCATGCCCTCGGCGCACATGCCCAGCGAATGGCATGTGGGGAATGGCGAGGATTTCGATGACCTGTTCGACCGGCTGCGCGACGGCTTCGCGCTCGAGGAGGTGGAGCAACCGGCAGTGGATCAGCAGCTCAACTGGCTGGTGCGCAACCAGGAATACCTGGATCGCGTGTTCCAGCGGGCACAGCGCTATCTGTACCACATCGTGTGCGAAGTCGAGGCACGCGGCATGCCGCTGGAGTTCGCGCTGCTGCCGGTGGTAGAAAGCGCCTACGAACCCTTCGCCTATTCGCCCAGCCACGCGGCCGGGCTGTGGCAGTTCATCCCAGGCACCGGCGATCGCTTCGGCTTGAAGCAGAACTGGTGGTACGATGGACGGCGCGATGTGATCGAATCCACGCGCGCGGCGCTCGACTACCTGCAGATCCTGCACGATCAGTTCAACGGCGACTGGCTGCTGGCCATCGCCGCCTACAATGTGGGCGAGCGCTCCGTGGCGCGCGCCATCGAATACAATACTGCACACGGCAGGCCCACGGACTTCTGGCATTTGAAGCTGCCGGCCGAAACCCGCGCCTACGTACCCAAGCTCCTCGCCATGAAGCGCATCATGGCCGAGCCAGAGCGTTATGGCCTGGAGTTTTCCGCCATTCCCAACGAGCCGTATTTCGGCGTGATCGACACCGGCTCGCAGATAGACTTGAAAATCGCAGCAAAGCTCGCCGACAGCCCGTACGAAGATCTGGTTGCACTCAACCCGGGCTACAACCGCTGGGCCACGGACCCGGCCGGCCCGCACCGCTTGCTGGTGCCGATCGAGCGCGCCGACAGCTTCGAAGCCGCGCTGGCGAGCCTGCCCTCCACGGACCGGGTGCCCTATGTGACGCATGAAGTCGCTCCGCACGAGACCCTGCCCGGCATCGCCAAGTTGTACGGCACCTCGGTCGTGGTGCTGGCCAAGCTCAACGACGTCAACGGCAAGCGCGTGCATGCCGGCCAGGTGCTGCGCATCCCGCAGAACAGCGGACAGCTCCCGGACAAGGTGCTGCTGGCGGCGCAGCGCGTCGACCGACCCTCCACCGACGTGGGCGGCCGGCGGCAGATCGTGCACCGGGTGCGCCGGGGTGAGACGCTGCGCGCCATCGCGCGCCGCCACCGCACCAGCCCGGAAACACTGGCGCGGCTAAACGGCATCGGCGTCGGCGAGCGGTTGATCGTCGGTCAGCGCCTGGTGATCAAGACCAGCGCGAGACGCTACCGCGGCGAGACCACCGCCGACAGCCGGCGCATGTTGTACACGGTGCGGCCCGGCGATACGCTGCACGCGATATCGCGCCGCTGGCAGGTATCGGTCCAACAGCTCAAGACCTGGAACGGCATCAACAAGCATCACCAGATCCGCGCCGGGCAGCGTCTGGTAATGTACGTGGACGCGAATCGACGACATTCTTGAAGGGGTAAACCATGGGATTTCTAGCCGGCAAGCGCGCGCTGATCGTGGGGCTCGCGACCGACCGTTCGATTGCCTGGGGCATCGCCCAGGCCCTGCATCGCGAGGGCGCCGAGCTCGCGTTCTCCTATATCGAACGCATGGCCGACCGCGTAGTGCCGCTGGCCAAGGAGCTGGGGTCGGACATCACCTTTGCCATGGACGTGAGCTCCGATGAGCAGATCGAACAGGGCTTCGCCCATCTGAAAACACGCTGGAACGGCTTCGATGTCCTGGTGCACGCCGTGGCGTTCGCGCCGCGCGAGGCGATGAGCGCAGGATTCACGCAGAATACCTCGCGCGAATCCTTCCGCATGGCGCACGACATTTCCAGCTACAGCCTCACGGCGCTGGCCCGCGCCTCGCTCCCCTTCATGCAGGGACGGCAGGGTTCGATCCTCACCCTGACTTACCTGGGCGCGGTGCGCTCCATCCCCAGCTACAACGTGATGGGCCTGGCCAAGGCCAGTCTCGAAGCCAACGTGCGCTTTCTGGCCGCCGATCTCGGCCCCCAGGGCATCCGCGTGAACGGCATTTCCGCCGGTCCCATCAAGACCCTGGCCGCCGCCGGCATCCCCGGCTTCCGCAAAATGCTGGGTCACGTGGCCTCCCACGCACCCCTCAAACGCAATGTCACCATCGAAGACGTCGGCAACGCGGCAGCCTTCCTCGCCTCCGATCTGTCGGCGGGTATCACGGGGGAGATTCTCTACGTCGATGCAGGATACTCGACGGTGGGCATGAGTTTCGGCGAATCGGAGAGAGAATAGCTCAATCTGGCCGTTGCGCGGGGACCTCGTATCCAGGCTTTGCGCGTGGGCCCCGGGGTAAGCATGGGTTTGCGCGACGCGCCGTCGATGAGCCACTCTGCCAGACTCAGCGTCGGCGCGGCCGTGCCAACACATGAGGCTGCGGTTTGCGGGACTGAGCGCCCGCCTGGAAGCCTTCGCTACGTTGAGCCGCGCCTCGTGCCATTGCTGTAGCGGCGCGTCGCGCAAACCCATACTCACCCCGTGTCCCCTCGGCGGGGGCGGGGACTGTTACTTTCCAAGCTGAGGTGGAGTTTAATAAGACTCCACAAACTCACACCAAGAACTCACCGATGATGAAGTTTGGAGTTTGGAGTTTTCAGAGCAGACGTCTCAGCGCGTTCGGTGTGGGGTGCTCGTGATTTTTCGCCGGACGGGGGCCCTCCACTCGAAGGCACCGAGCCGCGGCCCAAAGCTAAGGTCACCGCAATACCGCGATTAGCCCACCCTCACGCCACCCCATTTCGCAGGCACGAAGCCGGCGGCATGTCATTTTCGCGAGCCGCTCACCGGTAGGCCTCCGCCCGCCGAAAAATCATGAGTACCCCGCGACGAACGCGCCACCGCCAAGCCTCGCCACACCGAACGTCAGCAGCACTCAAGCATCGGACCTCGAAGGCCGATGCACGAACCAATAATACAATGCGGCCAGCGCGAGCCCGATCAAGGCCACCAGCGCCGCGAAGCGATGCAGCGAGCCCGCCAGCAGTTCGGGGTTTCGTCCCACGGTCAGCCCCAGCCAGGTGAGCACCGAGCACCAGAACGCCGAACCGACCAGCGTGGCCAGGGAATACCAGCGAAAATCCATGTTCACCACGCCGGCTGGAATACCGATGAGGTGCCGGATGACGGGCAGCAGGCGCGAGAAGAACACGCCCGGCACACCGTAATGCGCGGCCCAGCGTTCGGCCTTTTCGATTTTGGCCGCGGCGATACCTAAGTACGGACCGAAGCGGATCAGGAAGGGCCGACCTAGTCCGCGCGCGGCCCAGTACATGAGCGTCGCGCCGAGCCAAGACCCGGCCGTACCCGCCAGCACGATGCCCACCGTGCTGAGCGAGCCGTTGGTATGGGCAATATACGCGGCCGGTGGGATGATGATTTCGCTCGGAATGGGCACCACCGTGCTTTCCAGCGCCATCAGGCCGGCGATGAGCCAGTAGCCGCCGTCATTCAGAACCGACAGATACCACTGCGAAAACTGCGCCCAGAGCTGATTCACGCAAGGCTACTCGAGCGCCTGCGGATTCAGCGTCACCTTGGCGGCCGCGCGGGCCTCGCTCGCATACGCCATGGCTTCGGAGTCCGCCAGCGCATCGGCATACTGGCGTTTCAGCATCCGCGCCTGAATTTCCTGCGGTGACTCCAGCTTCACCGCAGTGAAGGCGAGCACCGCGGTATCGCCGTTGCTCATGCTCACCGTCTTCAGCACGGGTTTGCCGGCAGGCTTGGGCGCGCTGAACGCCGCCTCGCGCAATTCCACCGGCACGGCCTGGTCGCCGCGCCCGACGAACTTCGGCGCCGAGGCGCTCGCTCCCCAGGACTTGGCAAGCTGATCCAGCGTCTGTCCGCCCTCCACGGCCTTCACGCCCGCGGTGGCGGCCGCGGCCGCCATGGCCTCGCTGCGCTGCTTCTTCACCGCCTCGGTGACTTCCGCCAGCACCGCCTGCAACGGTTTCTGCTGCGCCAGTCGGTGGTTCGAGCCGCGCACCACGATGCCCCGGCCTTTCTCCACCTCGATGATGGGAGAGATGCGCCCATCGATCACGTCCTGGCTGAACACGGCCTCCATCAGTTTGGGCGAGTTGCCCAGCGCACCGCCGCCCGTGGTCTTGCTGAAACCCTCGATCTGCTTGACCGGCAGGCCGGTCTTTTTGGCCACCGCGTCGATGTCGGTGGAGCTTTGCAACGCCGCGTCGGCCAGCTGATCCTGCGCGGTGTTGAACTGGCGCTCGGCCTCGTTGCGCCGGTACTGCGTCTCGAGATCGGCGCGACTTTCCTCGAAGGTCTTCTCGGTCTGCGGTTTCACGCCCACCAATTTCAGAATGTGGTAGCCGAACTGGGTCTTCACCGGTCCGCGAATTTCATTCACCTGCATGGCGAAGGCGGCATCGGCAAACGGCGCCACCCAGACCTTGCGCTCCGACCAACCCAGATCCCCACCCTGCTCGGCCGAGGCCTTGTCCTGCGAAAACTCCTTGGCAAGCTTGGCGAAATCCTCGCCGGCCTTGGCGCGCTTGTAGATTGCCTCGGCCTTGGCCTTCGCGGCCGCGTCCTCCTTCGGATCGGTGACCGACAACAGGATGTGGCTGACGCGCCGCTGCTCGGGCTGGATGTACTTCTCGGGATTCTTGGCCTTCTGCTCGGCGAAATAAGTGCGTAGCTGCGCCTCGTCAACCGACACCTTCGCGCTCATGTCCGCGAGGCTCAGTTCGAT
>JAFEGC010000163.1 GCA_018240265.1 Pseudomonadota bacterium
ATTTTCTTCGCCTACATCGGCTTCGAAACCGTCTCCACCTGCGCGCAGGAGACCCGCAATCCGCAGCGCGACCTCGGCTTTTCCATCCTGATGGCGCTGCTCATCTGCACGGCCCTGTACGTGGCCATGGCCGGAGTCATGACCGGGCTGGCGCGTTACACCGAACTGAACGTCGCCGATCCCATCATCGTGGCCCTGGATCGCGGCGGCTCGGCGCTCAACTGGCTGAAGCCGCTGGTGAGCGCGGGCGCGGTGGTGGGTCTTGCGTCAACCATATTGATGTCGGTGTATGGCCAGAGCCGCATTTTCTACACCATGGCGCAGGATAGGCTGCTGCCGCCGATATTCTCCCGGCTCCATGCGCGGTTTCGCACGCCCGCCTGGGGCATCGTGGTGGTGGGCGTGGCCTGCGCCCTGATCGCGGGACTGTTGCCGCTGGATATCCTGGGCGAGCTGGTGTCCATCGGCACGCTGCTGGCCTTCGCCATCGTCTGCCTGGGCGTGCTGGTGCTACGCCATCGTGAGCCTGCGGCGGCGCGCGGTTTTCGCTGCCCCGGTTCGCCGCTGGTGCCGATCATCGGCATCGCAGGCTGCGTCTACCTGATGTTCAGTCTGCCGAGGGACTCGTGGTGGCGGCTGCTGCTCTGGTTGTTGGCGGGCACACTGATCTACTTGTTCTACGGCATCCGCCATTCGCGCGCCGCCGGCGCGTGATCGTTGTTGAGGGGCGTATTGCGCGTCCGTCCCCGCGCTTGCGCGATCGGCGCGCGCACCGCTCAAGGCGCATCCAGGAACGACTGCAGCATTGGGTTCACCCATTGCGGCCGCAATGAGAATGTTGCATGTCCGGTGTGCGGCAGGATCCACAGCCGGCCATTGCGCAGGGACTTGAATATCAGATTAGTGTGCTCCAGCCGGATTTCATCCCGATCACCGGCCATCACCAGGACCGGTACCTCAATTCGTTGTAGAAGTGATGGGCTGAGTTCGTCGGCGGTTGGGTGCGTGAGCCAGAGCGTGCGCAGCTTGTCGGCGAATATCGGCAGATGCGCGGCGCCGTCGGGAGACATCTCGGCGTATTGTTTCTGCTGATCCTCATCGAACTCCTCCATGGGTGTCGAGGTCTGCGTTTCCCTGAAGCTGTCTGCGGTGAGGCCCTGCGGGTCGAGATTGGCGCCGCTGGCGACAACCCGGCGCACGAGGTCAGGGTAGCGCACTGCCAGCATCAGGGCGATGTTCGCACCATCGCTGAAGCCCACCAGGTCTGCGCGAGTCACGCCCAGCTGGCGCAACAAGGCGGCCGTGTCCTGCGTCATGGCGGCATAGGTGAGCGGCCCCGGCACATCGGGCGAGCGCCCATGGCCACGCTGATCCACGGCAATCACCTGGTGCCGCAAGGCCAGAAAGTCGATTTGCGCATCGAAAGAGCTGTGGATATCCCCGCCGCCACCATGCAATAGCACCACGACCGGTCCCTGACCAAGGGTCTCGTAATACAGGCGGTGATCGCCGATTTGGGCGTAGCGGCCCGCGGCGTCTGTAGCCTGCGTAGCGGCCGGCAGAAGGCTCAAGAAAAGTGCCAGGCAGAACCCCTCCGGTGCGCCTTGAGTAGGTCGTGAGTAGATTTGCATAATGCGATGCAAAAGTATGCATTTTGGCACTTTCGATTCCTTCTCGCTGTTGCTCCGGTGAGAGCGGTCAGTTCCAAAAATCCACGTGACTGTATAGTAACTTCATGATTTTAAATGATAAAAACCAGACTTAGTTCACGTTCCAGTCATTGTAATGTCATGCTTGGACCCCATAATATGCTCTGTCGCAAAAACGTGGATTTCCCGCGCTTCCTGCGACGCAAATGAAAAGGAGGGCATCATGCTTGGGACTATTGCTCGCATGGGACACAACGTACTGTTGTTCGCCATGGCCATTGTCACGGTCGCATTGATTCTGAAGTCGATCTGATTCACATGCGACTCGACACCGCGCCTCGCCTGGTTGTTCCCCTGGCACAGCCCGGCGAGGCGCTCTTCGCTTAACGCCCCTTTCCGCTTGCGCACCGACTCCCGGCTGCGCCAATCTGCTCGGCATGCCTTCCCGAAAGATCCACATGCCCAAAGATCGCATGGTCGCCTTCAGCGACGGGGTGATCGCCGTGATCATCACCATCATGGTGCTGGAACTGAAGGTGCCGCATGGGGAGGAATTGCGCACCGTCCTGCCCTTGGTACCCGTGTTTCTGAGCTACGTGCTGAGCTTTCTGTACGTGGGCATCTACTGGAACAACCATCACCACCTGCTGCAAGCCGCCGAATACGTCAATGGGCGCATTCTTTGGGCCAATCTGCACCTGCTGTTCTGGCTCTCACTCATTCCCTTCGCGACCGGCTGGCTGGGGGAAAACCATGCCGCATCGCTCCCGGTGGCCGTGTACGGCGTGGTACTGCTGTTTTCGGCCGTTGCCTATACAATCCTGAATCAAGAGCTGGTCCGCAATCACGAGGCCGGCGCCGCCGTCACCCGGTCCTCCGGCATCGGATTGAAAGGAATGCTGTCGATCGCCTGCTATGTCCTCGCCATCGCACTCGCTTTCGTCAATCCGTGGATATCTTGCGCGCTGTATGTCGCGGTGGCGCTATCGTGGTTCATTCCCGAGCGCCGCATCGAACAGCAGCTCGCCGGCTGAAGGCCTGCCGGCCGACGGCGCCATCGTGTTCCAGACCGCGCGCCTGTTGCTGCGCGAGCTGACTGCGCGGGACGCGCCCTTCATCCTCGACCTGCTCAACGATCCCTCGTTCCTGCGCTTCATCGGTGACAAGGGTGCGCGCACTCTGGACGATGCGCGTCGCTACATCGCTGACGGTCCACGCGCTAGCTACCGGGAGAACGGCTTCGGTTTGTACCTGGTGCAGTTGCGCGACAGCGGCGAGCGTCTGGGGATGTGCGGCCTGGTGAAGCGCGAGGCGCTGTGTGACGTGGATATCGGTTTCGCCTTTCTGCCGCGCTACTGGTCCAAAGGCTATGCGCTGGAGGCAAGTTCAGCGGTCATGCGCTTGGCGCGCACGCGTTTTCGCATCACACGGGTGGTGGCTATCACGTCGCAGGACAATCACGGATCGATGCGCCTGCTGCGCAAGATTGGCCTGCGATTCGAGCGAACTATCTGCCTGCCGGGTCAGTCAGAGCGTGTGAACTTGTTTGTGCCCCCCGGATGATCTTATGACATCATCGGTCGGGCATGCGCATCAGGGCCGGACTGTTCCGGCGATTTCGTTACAGCAAAGGAGAGTGCGATGAGTTTTCTGAAAGGTGTGCTGGGTGGCGTGGTCGGCGCCGGCATGGTAACGGTGATCAACAACGTGCTGGAGAAGCACGGCGGGTTGCAGGGTGTAGTGGATCAATTCGAGAAGCAGGGCCTGGGTCCGACGGTGAAATCCTGGGTGGGCACGGGGCCGAATCAACCCGTCAGCGGCGATCAGATCCACTCCGCGCTGGGAGCAGATACGGTGAAGGAGCTGGCCACCAAGGCGGGCATGTCGGTGCAGGAAATGCTGCAGAAGCTGGCGCAGCACCTGCCGCAGGCGGTGGACAAGCTTACGCCCGATGGAGTCGTGCCGAAGTCGGCATGAAGAGGAGTCGATCATGCATGCTTTCCCGCATCTTTATTCGGTTACCGCCGGCGCCGATCCGGGCAGTCCCGTCACCTTGAATTCGCCTGGTCTTGCGTCGCTGTCCTCGGCGGCGCCAAAGGAATTCGATGGACCGGGAAACCTGTGGTCGCCGGAAACGTTGGTGACGGCGGCCGTCACCGACTGCTTCATCCTGGGATTCAAGGCCATCGCCGCCGCCTCGAAGTTTTCGTGGACCTCGCTTGAGACCAGCACCGAAGGGACGCTCGAGCGCATCGAAGGCAAGACGCGCTTCACCAAGTTCGTGACGCGCGCCACGCTGAAGCTTCCGGCGGGCGGGGATGCGGTTCGCGGCAAGCAACTGCTGGAGAAGGCCGAGCACATCTGCCTGATCGCCAATTCGCTCAACGCCGAACGTCAGCTCGAAGCCAGCGTGACCGTGGGTTAGCGTCCGACGCGCCGCTATCCAGCGGTGCTCGGCGTGCTGCTGGTGGCGGCGCCGGTGTGCGTGGCCATGTTCGTGAGCAGCGCCTGCGAGCTGATCGAATGGCAATCGGCGCTGTTCATGGGGCAGGGGCGGATGAATTCCTCGGCACGCAGGGAGACGTATGGGACACGCAGGAGGACATGGCCTGCGCGCTCATCGGCTCGAGCATCGCGGTGTTGTTTGCGCGGTGGCAGGATCGGGCGATTTCGCGTAACCGACTGCTATGGATCGGGATACCGGGAATTCCGGCTCCGAAGCCGACTCGGCCTTTCGCCACTTGGCAGAGAGTATTCGATTGTCTTGCCGCGTGTACTTGGAGCAACTGGGCTCCAGTTTCTGAAGCTGCTGGGCTCCGCTTCGATCGTACTGGTACCGGCACTCTATTGGAGCAAAGGGCTGCTCGCGGTTGGCTCCGCGCTGGCGGTATTCTTCGTGCCGGGGGCATTCGTCGGTATCTCAATTCCAGCGATAGTCGATCGGATTTAGCAGAAGGATCGTTGCTCGATAGCGAGAGGCCACGGCGCCCGCGCGTTCGGTCTGACGGGCAAAAGATCTCAGCGCCGTTTCAATTCCGCTTCCAGTTTCTCCACGTCCGCCATATCTTGAGTTCGGCCACTTGCGCGTTTGTTGATAATCAAATCTTCCAAAGAAATCACCGGCACTTCCATGCCTTCCACGAGAATCGGTTTCCTATTCGCGTAAGCCTGCTCGAACTCGACTCCGTCGATTCTTGTGGTGATATCGATGCGTCGTGGACTGTTGCCGATCTGAAAAATAATGCTCTCGGTTGAAAAATCAGACTCTTTGATCTCATGCATCGGCGCGCCGAACTTCGCCAAGGCTTTCATCAGATTGGCTGCATTCGCGGGCGTTGCCCACACGAAAAAGTCGATGTCCTTAGTGGCCCGTGGAAAGCCGTGCGCGCCCACCGCGTAAGCGCCGACAAGAAGAAACTTAACGCTTTCCTCTAATAAGCACTGCAACATCTCTTTGTAGTCTTTGTTCAGCATCTTCGCCCTTGAAGAAGGCCCAGGCTTCGCGAGTCAGTTCCCAAATCTGCGAAAGCCGCTCCGCAGCAGTGCCCGGCATATAGCCTCCATCGTCGGCGGCATCGTGGGATCGGAATAAGCGGACATGCTGTCGGTCGAGCGGAGGCATCAATGAACCTGCACAGACGTGTGGCGTTCCGCCTGTCAATCCTCCATCAGAAACGACCGCAGCTGCTCCGAACGCGACGGATGACGCAGCTTGCGCAACGCCTTGGCCTCGATCTGCCGGATGCGCTCGCGGGTGACGTCGAACTGCTTGCCGACTTCTTCCAGCGTGTGGTCGGTGTTCATGTCGATGCCGAAGCGCATGCGCAGCACCTTGGCCTCGCGCGGCGTGAGCTGCGCCAGCACCGAGTGCGTGGTCTCGCGCAGGGATTCGGTGGTGGCCGACTCGATCGGTGAGGAGACCGTGGTGTCCTCGATGAAATCCCCCAGGTGCGAGTCCTCGTCATCGCCGATGGGCGTTTCCATCGAAATGGGTTCCTTGGCGATCTTCAGCACTTTACGCACCTTGTCTTCGGGCATTTCCATGCGCACCGCGAGTTCCTCGGGCGTCGGCTCGCGGCCCATCTCCTGCAGCATCTGCCGCGAAATGCGGTTCAGCTTGTTGATGGTCTCGATCATGTGCACCGGGATGCGGATGGTGCGCGCCTGGTCGGCGATGGAGCGGGTGATGGCCTGGCGGATCCACCAGGTCGCATAGGTCGAAAACTTGTAGCCGCGGCGGTATTCGAACTTGTCCACGGCCTTCATCAGGCCGATGTTGCCTTCCTGGATCAGGTCCAGGAACTGCAGGCCCCGATTGGTGTATTTCTTGGCGATGGAGATCACCAGGCGTAAGTTTGCCTCGACCATCTCCTTCTTCGCGCGCCGCGCCTTGGCCTCGCCGATGGAGACCTCGCGGTTGATGTCCTTGATGTCGCTGATCAGGATATGGAAGATCGTCTCCATGTCCTTCAGCTTCTTCTGCCGGCGCTCGATTTCCTCCTTGAATTTGGCCAGCGTGGCGGAGTAGCGCTTCTTTGCCTTGATGTGCTTGTCCAGCCAGCGCGTGCTGGTCTCGTTCTTCGGGAACGAGGAGATGAAGTCCTTGCGCGGCATGCCGGCCTGCTTCACGCACAGGAACATGATTTCCTTTTCCAGCAGCCGCACCTCCGCCACGTGCTGGCGCAGGTTGTCGATGAGCTGGTCGAACATCTTGGGCGAGAGCTTCAGTTCCATCAGCTCGGAGCACAGCTTCTTGCGCAGCTTGATGGTCTTGGCGTCCTTCGAACCCAGCTTGTCCAGCGCGCCCAGCACCTGGTGGTGGAGCTTGGCGATGGTGGCGAAGCGCTTGGCCGCTTCTTCCG
>JAFEGC010000164.1 GCA_018240265.1 Pseudomonadota bacterium
ACACGGCGATCTCGTAGCTGCCGCATTTCAGATACAAGTAGATCAGCGCCACCAGCATCAGCACCGAGCCCAGGAAAGTGTACAGAAAGAACTTGATGGTGGCGTATACGCGCCGCGGCCCGCCCCAGATGCCGATGATGATGAACATCGGGATCAGCATGGCTTCCCAGAATGCGTAGAACAGCAGGCCGTCGAGCGCGGCAAACACGCCGATCATCAGACCTTCGAGGATCAGGAAGGAGGCGAAGTACTGCGAGATGCGCTTGTGCACGCTTCCCCAGCCGGCGATGACGGTGACCACGGTGATGAAGGTGGTGAGCAGGATCAGCGGCATGGAAATGCCATCCACCCCCAGGTAGTACTGCGCATTGAACGCCGGGATCCACGGCGCGCGCTCGATGAACTGCATGTCTGCGGTTCCGGAGCGGAAACTGCTGAAGAGCGGAATGCTGAGCACTAATGTGGCCACCGAAACCGCCAGCGACAGCCAGCGCGCCGCGGATGCGCGGGACTCGCCCAGCGCCAGCACCACCGCGCCTCCGGCGATGGGCAGCCAAATGAGCCAACTGAGCAGGTTGATGCTTGTCCCCATGATCATTCTGATGCGCTCAAATTCCGTGCCCGCGCCACAGCAACCACAACAGGAGCGAAGCCAGCCCCAGGATCATGGCGAAGGCGTAGTGATACAGATAACCCGACTGCGCGAAGCGCATCACCGAGGCCACCCAGCCCACGCCGCGCGCGCTGCCGTTCACCAGCGCGCCGTCGATGAGCGCCTGGTCCCCGCCCTTCCACAGGATACCGCCCAGCAGCCGCCCGCCGGCCGCCAGCACGTTCTCGTTGAACCAGTCGAAGCCGTACTTGCGCACCAGCACCTCGTGCAGCCACTTCAAGGAACGCTCGGCGGCATCCGCCAGCTCGGGCTTTTTCAGGAAGAACAGCCAGGCGCAGAACACGCCGGCGGCCGCCAACCACAACGCGGGTCCCGCGAAGGCATGCAACACGAAATCGGCGGAGCCGTGGAACTCATGCGCGAGTTTGGTCAACACGTCATGCGCGGGCAGCACGCTGATCGCGCCCGTGAAAAAGTCGCCGAACAGCATGTTGTCAATGCTGAACCAGCCGATGACCGCTGACGGGATCGCCAACAGGATGAGCGGTACGGTCACCACCCAAGGGCTTTCGTGCAGGTGCTCCCGGGTGTGATGATCCATGCGTTCTTTGCCGTGGAAGGTCATGAAAAACATGCGGAAGGTATATAGCGCGGTGATGAACACGCCGGTGAGCACGCAGAAGTAGGCGTAACCTGCGCCCGGCAAATGCGATTCGTGCACCGCCTCGATCAACGCGTCCTTGGAGAAAAAACCCGAGGTCCCGGGAAAGCCGATCAGCGCCAGGCTGCCCACCAGACAGGTCCAGTAGGTGATGGGCATGTATTTGCGCAAATTCCCCATCTTGCGCATGTCCTGCTCGTGGTGCATGGCGATGATCACCGAACCTGCCGCCAGGAACAGCAGCGCCTTGAAGAAGGCATGGGTCATCAAGTGAAAAATGCCGCCGGCATAAGCCGACACGCCCAGCGCCACGGTCATGTAGCCCAGCTGGGACAGGGTCGAATAGGCCACCACGCGCTTGATGTCGTTGTTGACGATGCCCAGCAGCCCCATGAAGAACGCCGTGGTCGCGCCAATGATCAGCACCACCGACAGCGCCGTCTCCGACAACTCGAACAGCGGCGACATGCGCGCCACCATGAAAATGCCGGCCGTGACCATGGTGGCGGCGTGGATCAGCGCCGAAATCGGCGTAGGGCCTTCCATGGAATCGGGCAGCCACACATGCAGCGGCACCTGTGCCGACTTGCCCATGGCACCGACGAACAAGCAGATGCAGGTGAAGGTGATGGCCGACCAGGTCACGCTGGAAGTGATCGGAATGCTGCCCGCGGCGAGGTTCTGCGCCTTGGAGAACACCGTCACGTAATCAAGCGAGCCGGTGAAGTGCAGCACCGAGGCGATGCCCAGGATGAAGCCGAAGTCCCCCACCCGGTTCACCAGGAAGGCTTTGAGGTTGGCGAAGATAGCGCTCGGGCGCGTGTACCAGAAACCGATGAGCAGGTAGGACACCAAGCCCACCGCCTCCCAGCCGAAGAACAGCTGCATGAAGTTGTTGGACATCACCAGCATCAGCATCGAGAAGGTGAACAGCGAGATGTAGGCGAAGAACCGCTGGTAGCCGGGATCATCGTGCATGTAGCCGATGGTGTAGATGTGCACCATCAACGACACGAACGTCACCACCGCCATCATCATCGCGGTCAGGTGATCGACCAGGAAACCCACCTGCATCTGCAACCCGTCGCTCACCAGCCAGGTGTACACCGGCCCGTTGAAGCTCGCCAAGCCGTCGAACAACATCAACTTCAGTACGTACAGCGACAGCGCGCAGGACAGACCGACGCCGGCGATGGTGATCGTGTGCGCGCCGACGCGACCTAGCACGCGGCCGCCCAGACCGGCGAGGATGGCAGCCACCAGCGGGGCCAGTGCGATCGTGAGATATGTCGATTGCATCGCGCTCCGCCCTATCCCTTCAAGGTATCCAGGTCTTCCACGTTGATGCTGCGCCGCTCGCGGAACAGCACCACCAGGATCGCCAGGCCGATAGCCGCCTCGGCCGCCGCCACGGTCAGAATGAAGAACACGAACACCTGACCGTCGATATTGCCGAGAAAGCGCGAGAAGGCCACGAAGTTGAAATTCACGGCCAGCAGCATCAGCTCGATGCACATCAGCAGCAGGATGATGTTCTTGCGGTTGAGGAACACTCCGGCCACCGAGATGGCGAACAGCAGACCCGACAAGGCCAGCACCTGCGTGAGGGTGATCATGTGCGCTTCTCCCCCGGCATCTTGATCATGCGCAGGCGGTCCTGCGGGCGCACCGCCACCTGCGCCGCCACGTCCAGGTGCTTGCGACCCTTGCGGCTGCGCAGCGTCAGCACGATGGCAGCGACGCTCGCAACCAGCAGCACCGCCGCAGCCAGTTGCGCCGGATATGCATAACGCGTGAACAGCACGGTGCCCAGGGCGCGAGTGTTGGAGGCCGGCAGCGCGACGCTGGTTGCATCGGCCAGGGCGGCGCCGCCCAGCTTGCGCAGCACGATGACGTTGATCATGGCAAAAATCACGAAACCCGCCACCGCGACCGCCAGCGGCCAATAGGAGGCCAAGCCCCGGCGCAGTTCCTCGATGTTCACATCCAGCATCATGACCACGAACAGAAACAGCACCATGACCGCACCCACGTACACCAGCACCAGGGTAATGGCCAGGAACTCGGCATCGAGCAGCAGCCAGATGACCGCGCTGTCGAAGAAGCACAACACCAGCAGCAGCGCCGAATGCACCGGATTGCGTGCCAGGACCACGCCCAGCGCCGCACCGATCAGCACCGTACCGAACACGTAGAACAAGATAGTCGCAAACACCTGTTTTCCTCTGCGGCTTCGATCAGCGATACGGCGCGTCCGCCGCCTTGTCCTGCGCGATCATCGCCTCGTAACGCTCGCCGATGGCCAGAAGCTTGTCTTTGCTCATGATGTTCTCGCCGCGGGCCTCCATGTGATACTCGTGGATGCGCGTCTCAACGATGGCGTCCACCGGACAAGCCTCCTCGCAGAACCCGCAATAAATGCACTTGAACAGATCGATGTCGTAGCGCGTGGTGCGGCGCGTACCGTCGTTCGCCACGTCCGATTCGATGGTGATCGCCAGCGCCGGACATGCCGCCTCGCACAGCTTGCAGGCGATGCAACGCTCCTCGCCGTTCGGGTAGCGGCGTAGCGCGTGCAGCCCGCGATAGCGAAAGCTCTGCGGCGTCTTCTCTTCCGGGTAGTTGATGGTGACCTTGGGTCGCAACAGGCCCTTCCACGTGAGCCACATGCCAGCGAAAAGATCCAGCAGGAAGTAGGTCTTGAAAAAGTTGCGTATGCCTTGCATGTTGCGCCTACAGATGTTTCCAGGGCCCGACCTTGAACCAGGCCATTAAGCCCTCCGCCAGCAGCCACACCAATGTCACCGGTATCAGCGCTTTCCAGCCCAGCCGCATGATCTGATCGTAGCGGTAGCGCGGAAACGTGGCGCGCACCCACAGGAAGGTGAACATCGGCAGCAGGGTCTTGAGGCCGAACCAGAAGAATCCCGGCTGCGCCAGCAGATTGTCATCCGGCAGATACCCCTGGAACGGCGAAAGCCAGCCGCCGAGGAAAAAGATCACGGTCAGCGCCGAGACGGTGATCATGTTCACGTACTCGGCGATGAAGAACAGCGCGAACGCCATGCCGGAGTAATCGACATGGAAACCGGCGACGATTTCCGATTCGCCCTCGGCCACGTCGAAGGGCGCGCGGTTGGTTTCGGCCAAACCTGCGATGAAATACACGAACATCAGCGGCATCAGCCAGAACCAGTACCAACTCAACGGGCCACCGCTCTGCGAGCGCACGATCTCGCCAATGTTCAAACTCCGCGCCGCCATCAGCACGCCGACCAGCGCGAAACCCATGGCAATTTCGTAGGCCACAATCTGCGCGGCCGAGCGCATGGCGCCGAGGAAGGCATATTTGGAGTTCGCCGCCCAGCCGGCCAGGATGATGCCGTACACGCCCATGGAGGTCATGGCGAGGAGGTACAGGAGCCCGGCATCGACGTTCGCGAACACGTGTTCGGGCGAGAATGGAATCACCGCCCACAGTGCCAGCGCCGGGATCAGCGCCAGGAACGGCGCCAGCCGGAACAGGAACTGGTTGGCATCCGTGGGGACGATGATCTCCTTGAAAATCAGCTTGAACACGTCGGCGAAGGGCTGCGCCGCGCCAGGAATGCCCAGCAGGTCGACGCGATTGGGGCCGCGCCGCGACTGGATCCAGCCGATCACCTTACGTTCGGCCAGGGTGTAGAAGGCCATCACCAGGATGATGCAGATCATGGTGATCAGCACCTGCACCGCGGTGAGCAGCGGATTGGCCCAGTAGCCCGTGATCAGCTGCGACAGCCAGTCCCGGATCGGTGCCCACTGCCACATGCTCAGACTCCCCCGCCAGCGGCGAAGCCAGCGTTGGTGTGCGCCAGCGAAGGCGAACGACGCACCAGCGCATCGATCTGGTAAATGGGGATGGACGACCACGCCGCAGCGGGCGGCGCCCCGCCGGTTGCGGTCGGCTCGATGCCCGGCGTAGCGACGCTCGGCACGGCCTCCAGGGCTGTCGCGCCCGCCAGGAGCTTCTTCTCCCTGGCGCAGGGCTTGCTTGCGGCCTCGCGCACCTGCTCAGCGGAGTCGTAGTCGAAATCAGGCAGTGCCAACAGATTGCCCAGCACGCGCAGCACCTTCCAACCGGGGCGCGATTCGCCCACTGCCCTGACCGCGCCGTTCCAGCTCTGCCAACGCCCCTCGCAGTTAACGAAAGTGCCGGCCGTTTCGGCAAAGCTGCCAATGGGCAGCACGAGATGCGCCGCCTCGCGCAGGCGGCCAGAGCAATACGGCGCGAGGCAGACCACGAACTCGGCGCGCGACAACGCCGCCATGTCGGCGCCGAAATCCTGCGGGGCATCGAGCGCGCCGAGCAAAACGTAAGCCGGTAGTCCCCGCTCGAGCATGGCACGGGCATCGAGCCCGGCCTGCAACCGCAGCTCGCCGCCGGCATGCCGGTGAGGCACCGCGCCGGCGAGATACGCTCCCGCGGCATTGGCACCCTCGACGATGAGACCGTAGGTCGCACCGGTGAGCACGCACAGAGCGCGGCCGAGTCGTTGAACTTGCGCATAAGACGGATGGCGTTGTGCAATCTGTCCCAGGAAAACCGCGCGGCGCTCCCCGCCCAGCAACGCCGCCGCCAGTGCGCCCGCCTCGTCGTTCACCGCCGCATTCACAGCCAGCGCGGGCACCGTCTGACCTAGTTGTTCCGCACAGGCGCGGATCACCGCGCGCAGCAGCGCCGGCACATCTCCACCCGCGGCGACGGCCTGCCGGTGCGGGAACAGGTATTCGAAGCGCTGCGGGTTCAGGAACGCCACCTTCGCTCCGCCCTTCACCACGGCGTGGCGCACACGGTGCGCCAGGAGCGGTACTTCGTTGCGCAGGTCCGAGCCTACCACCAGCACGCCCTGCAGGCGCTCGACGTCGGTGAGCGCCATGCCGATGCCGGGATAAAGATCATCCGCGTCCTGGCCGCTGAAATCGCGCTGGCGCAGGCGATGATCGATGTTGTCCGAGCCCAGCCCGCGCGAGATCTGCGCCGCCAGGAACAACTCCTCCAGCGTGCAGGACGGCGAAACCAGGGTGCCGATGGCCCGCCCACCATGTTGGTCGCGCACCTGTGCAAGCCCGGAAGCGGCGGCCGCCAGCGCGGTTTCCCAATCCACCGGCTGCAGTTCGCCCTTCTGTCGCAGCAGGGGTTG
>JAFEGC010000165.1 GCA_018240265.1 Pseudomonadota bacterium
GCACCAGCTTTTGCGAGTTCTGGGTCGCGCCATTGATGTTGACGCGCGCCACCTGCGGCGTCGACCAGGCTTGGCCGAGGTCGGGCAGCGTGCTGCCGGTGATTTTCCACATGAACTTAGGGTTGTTCGGATTGGTGACATCGAGGGCGTAATACGCCTGCACGTCGGCATTGCGGCCGGTGCCGAATATCAGCATCACCCGATCGCCGGCATCCACGGAACCGTTGCCGTTGACATCGAACTTGATGACCGCGACCTGGCCGTCGAGCCCATAGTGCTTGACGTTGGTCGTGTCATCGTCGTACAGGAGCTTGAGCTTGCTGAGCAAGTCCTGCGGAATGTACGCCCAGTGCTCGATGCCAGTGCTGGCGCTGATGGCGTGCAGATAGCCATCGTTGGTGGGCGCGAACAGCCAGGTATCGTCCGAGCCCGTGCCGTAGATCACCACGGCGGGCTGGGTATGGATGGGATCGCCCATGACGAAACGCTCGTCGGTGACGCTGCCGTTTCTGTTGTCGTCCAGCACATCCAGGCCCTTGGCCCAGTTGATCAGATCGGTGCGCGAAGGATCACCGGAACCGCCGATGTTGAAATCCGTGTCAGTGGCGCTGGTGAAGGGCACCAGCGGCTGCGGACTGTTTCCGGGGTCTGCCGGGTTCGAGCCCAGCCAGGTGTACAGCACGCGGCTGCCGGGATCGGGGAGCTTGGAGGCCGCACCGCCCTTGGTCACGTCGGGACCGTCGACCACCGAACTCCAGAAGCTCTGTGCAGTGGTGCGGAAAAAGCCGGTGGACGGGTCGACCGCGGAGTTGGTCGGGTCCACCGCATCGGTAACCATGCCGTTGGTGACCTTGTATTTCTTCACGTTGCCCGGCCAGTGATAGTTGCCGCTGGGCTTGAACACCGAGACGTACAAGTCGTTCAAGGTCTGGGTGCGATTGAACGCGTTCACCGCCACCGACGGCGCCGAGAAGCTGGTGTTGATGTTCTGCACTTCGCCGAAGATCTGGTTGAACACCGCCTCCAGCTCGGTGAGACTGGTCGCGGTAAAGGCCTTGCCGCCGCCGCGGGTCGCCGCGTCATTCAGGTAGTTATAGTAAGCCGTGGCATTCGGATCGGTCTTGAACGTATCGCCGAAGCCGATGAAATACGTCGACACGTTCTGCTTGCTGGCGACATCGCTGCGCAGATCGCTGCGATTAAGGTACTGCGACAACGCACCCAGGCACTGCCCACCGTTGGCACCCGGCAGGACCGCGGCGTCGCAGCTGCCGCCCAGCGTACCAAAGTCCGGCAGCGCCTTGATGACCTTGTTGATGGCCGTATCGTCATTGTTCGACTGACCATCGGTGAGGAAAATGATGTAGTTCTTTTGACACGACAGATCCGCGGGACTGTCATAGGTGTTGCTTGCGGCGGAGCCGCCCGAACGCGAAGCCGCCACGCTGTTGAAGCGAAACGAGGTGGCGGAGCCGCAGTGAATCGCACCGCTGGCGTTGGTATAGGTCGAGTTGCAGGTGGTGCTCCAGGAGGCGTTGCCGTAATTGACGGCTCCGCCCGCGTAATACAGGTAGGCCTCGTACAAGGTCTTCACCAGCGGCGTGTTGCCCGCCGCCGCCCAGGAATTGACCATGTTGGTAATGGGCGTGGCGTTGCTGGCGATGGGTGCGATGGCGTTGGTGACCATGCCGCCCGACCCCTTGTAGTCGTAGCGCATCAGGCCGACATTCACGCCCTGCACGCTCGCCAGGAGCTGGCGGATAGCATCTTGCATGATCTTGATCTTGGTCTGCGTGACGTACAATGCCGTGTCGTTCACGTAATTGATGTAGTTGGCGCTGTAGAACGTCACCGAGATGCCGGTGTTGCCGTATACCGCCCACCAATTGTTCGCCGCCGTCGTCCAGATGCCGTTGGTGGAGCTTGGGTCCGAATTCTTGGTGGGCCAGAGATTGGTGGTACTGGCGTCGCCGCCGTTGGTGCCGGCATCGTTCAGGCACTCGACATCGCTACCGCTGTTTACCGCAAGGTTATTGGTCCACTGATACACCGTGGACTTCTTCTTGCCCGAGCCGGTGGTCACCTTGCCCCAGCGAACGAAGGCATCACCATACTGCCCGGACGCGCCAGCGGAGTTGCCGAGCTGGGTCGCCGCCGAAGCGCACTTGAACTGCGCCACCGGCACGCGGTTCGACGTCCCGCAGCTGGGTGTGCCTGAAGCAGTCCAATACACGTAACTCGGATCGCAGCTACCCGTCACCGGGTAAGTGGTGGTGGCATCGTAGTCGGGGCCCGAGGTCACCTCGTCGTCCATGCTGCCCGAGGTATCCAGGATCAGCAGCACATTGGCGCCGACGTTCGAATTGGACTGATTGAAAAAAATCTCGGTGTCGTCGGCACGTGCCTGCATCGAGACGAAGGCCAGCAGCGCGAGCGCGACACAGAAGTTGATCAGCGAATGAAGTTTCATGATCTTGGGCTCCCAGGGAACTACTGCGCCGTTTCCAGCTGTGCCTCGGTGGTCAGCACGATGCGCGTCACGGCCGAATCTGAGCGCCGGTAGTGGACGGTGACCGGCGCCGTACCGGCCCTGCGCAGGGCGGCCGCCATTTGCTGCAAGTCCACCTTCTTGCCGGCAAGCATCAGCAGGGGGTCTTTGGCGAAGTAGAAGGTCTGCGCGCTGCACGCCGAGCAGCCGCGCACGACGATGATGCCACCCAGGGTTCCGGGCAGACTCAATTCGGCCGCGCTGGACTCTATCGATGCTTCGATCAACACCACCGGCACGCGCGCAGACAGCACGGATACCGGCAGTCCGGCGCCGAGCATTGCTGAAAGGATGCAGGCAGAAAACCGCTTCATGAGAGCTCTCCTAGTTGAGCGAATTGCCAAGCCCCTGGCCCGGCGCCTGGGTCTGGGAGTCGTACGGAACAACGCGCGCGACGCCCTGCACGTTCACGGCCTGAGCGCTGCGCACCGAGGAACCCGTGCTGGTGATATCGAAGTGAAAAGTGGAAAAACTGTCCCAGCTATTGCCCCAAATGGCCGGCTGCGGCGTATTGCCCAACGGCTTGGAAATGACGGCGGTGTAAGCATCGGAGGGCGTGTTGTTGCCCGGGATGGCTTCGGTGTCGGTGGGCAGGCCCGAGGCCGCGAACTGACCCCGTACCAAGGCTTGCTCGATGCCGGTTTCCGCGGCCTGGAAGGCGTTCTGCCGGAATTGCTCGTTGCCGGCCATGAAAAACTCCAGGCTGGCGGAATTGACGCCGGAAATGGCCAGCACCGTGAGCACCAGCAGCAGGATCAGGCCGATGACCAGGGCGGCGCCGCGCTGGCGCCCGGGAATTGGCCGGTGGAACCGTGCTGTTCGTTGCATGGTGCGCTTTTCTTGCATGACTCTCAGGTTCCCAGCGCGTTGCGCAGCCGGAAGGTGCGGCACACCAGCAACCGGCGGTAATGCTTGAGCGCGGTCAGCGCGGTGCTGCCATCGAGCGAGGGTTGAAATACCCGGCCACGGCTGCCCGCGGCGCTCAACGTCGACACCGCCGCGCCATTGGCCGGGTCGCGGTCACCGTAGGCGTAGGCGCGGATATCGGTAAATCCGATCTCGGGCGCATCCGCGCGCAGCAGCAGCCACACCCGGACGGCTACGATCTGCGCACCCGCGGGTACCGCGTCCGGATTCACGTATCGGGCAGCGATGCCGGTGGGGGTGGCAATGGGATTGACGGTGGAGGAATCGATGCCGAACTGCACCTGCAGGTCTTCCACTCCCGCCATGATTTCCTGATCCTGGAACTGCTTGACGCCGCCGATGCTGGCGAGCGCCTTGCGCCGCAGCGAGGGCACGCCGGCGGCGTTCGACGAATTGTTGTCGACGTAGTACAGGTTGACGATGAGGTTGTTGACCTGCGATGCCGGAGCAGTGCCGCAGGCCGCGCCATCGCTGTAGACGCGCGCGGCCGTGCGTGTGGAGCAGATCTGCAACACATTGGGAATCGATAGCGGCGCGTTGGCTGCATCCACGCTGAGCACCGTGGACGCCCGGCGCAGCGTCAGCGTGTCCGAACTGAGCTGCGGATTCGTCGCCCAGCCCGTGCCGGCGAGCGTATTGCAGGCACCGGTGCGCGAGTAGCTGTTGTTGTCGCCCTGCAGGTTCACGTTCAGATCGACGGCAAAATTGTTGCCGCAGTACAGGACTTGGGCGTTGTTGGCGATGGGCGCAGTACCGGCGGCCTGCGCGGCCTGGCCGCTCACCAGCGAGGCGCCCTTGACCAGGCCCCAGTAATTCGCCATACGGATGTCCGGCTCGATCACCGACATGGCGTAGCGCGCATTTTCCTGCAGGCGCGCCACAGCCTCATTGGTGTTGTAGGCATTGCGGCTATCGACATACACCTGGGTGGCGCCAAAGATCAGCACCAGGCTGATGGTGAGCGCCACCATGAGTTCGACCAGGGACAGGCCGGCCATGCGCGCGCCATCCAAGAATTTAAAATGTTTGCGGCTGGATGCGTTCATATTTGAAGGGTCATCACATAGCTTTGGGCCGTGTTGGCGACCGCGGTGTCGCTGCCCTGCTCGAACCAGTTGATGGTGATGGTGTAGGTATAGGGCGCGCTGGCACCATTCACAGCCACCGTACCCGTACCGCTGGGCAGCATCTGAGTGAGCTGCGCATTCCATTGGAACAAATCGCTCTGCGCCATCTGCTCAGGTGTGCAATCGACAGTGGCCACAGCACCGAAACAAGGGTTGTTCGCCGGCGCATCGTTGTAGAACAGATTGGCGTTATGATTGGCGCGGATCCGGTCTGCCATGTCGGTGGCCAGATTGATGGCCTGCATGCGATAGATGGCACTGCTGCCTGAACGCAGCGTCGTCACATACAGGCCGGCCATGCCCAGCATGCCCACGGCGAGCACCACCAGCGCAACCAGCGCCTCCACCATGGTGAAGCCACGAACCGGCCGCGGCCCTCGACAAGTCTTCATGGACAGGCCCCCGTGGACGCGATGGCCGTGTTGACATCGGTGTAGAGCTGCGAGATGCGCGCCCGGCCGGTCTGCGAAATGAACAGCGCGCGCGCGGTGGAGTTGGTGCCCACGGCGGTGTTGCCGCGCGAATCGCAGATGCTGACGGCGGTGGTGGGGAGTGCCGCTCCGCAGGCGGGACTGGCGAAACCCGTGGCCGCGAAGCAGACAATGCCGCCGCGGTTGCTTTTCACGGTGTTGGTAGGCGAAGCCGCGCCGCGCCCGAGCACCACCTCGCCGTTGTCGTGTACGCCGTTGCTGTTCACGTCGTGGAACACGAACCATTGCGAGAAGTTGCCGTTCGAACACGCAAGCGCGGCGTCGCCGACAGTCGAATCAGTCGTGGCGCAAACGGCCACCGTGCCGTTCTGCCGCTTGATCGCCTCGGTGCGCGCCACCTGAATCGAGTGCAGCAGATCGTTGGCGGTGGAGGAGATGCGGTTGTTCCACAGGAAGGTGCGCATGTTGGGTAGCGTCACCGCCGCGAGAATGCCGGCCACGGTCAGCGTGACCATCAGCTCCATCAGGGTGTATCCACGCCAGCGGGCGCGATGGTGCAGGTTTGCCATGGGCGCCACTGTGCCGCCCCGCCCGATAGGGATCAAAAGGTTTTCGACAGGCGGCCGCAAGGTTCCGATGAGTGGTTGCCTCGCGACAATAAATAATGACCGGGTTCACATCCGAAGCTGAGCTTCGCGCAGTCATGCTGCAATGCGATATCGATCGGCAGTGTCCGGAGCAATGATCGCAAGTATCTGACTTGCCTCATGAATATTCTTATTTTAGGATTGGACGATCGTGGAGGAAGGTTTGCAACAGCGCATCGTGCTGGTTCCCAACTGTTCGCTGACCCCGAAGTCGGCGGCGCTGTTTTTCAGCACCTTGTTCATCTTCTCCCTGTGCTTTGCCCTGTTCTTCGTGTTGCAGGGCTTGTGGCCCATTTTGCCGTTCTGGGGTCTGGAAATGCTGGTGCTGGGTTTTGCCCTGCACCTGTCGCTGAAGCGCCGTCTGTATCGCCAGGAGCTGCTCTTGACCGACACCGAGGTCAGCATCGTGACCACCTCACGCGCCGGCGAAGACAAACAACAGTTCTCTCGGCATTGGGCCAAGGTTAGACTACGCAGCCCACGCACCAATCTGCATCCCAGCCGGCTGACTATCGAGTCGCACGGGCGGGCGCTCGAAATCGGCCAGTTCTTGACCGAGGAGGAGCGGCGCAGTTTGGCGAGGCGTTTGCAAGCGCTTGTCGGCCGGCTCAACGAGTCGCCGCCGCTGGAATGGTCGCATTTATAGGTCAAGGGGAACGGTCAGATGAGCCGCATGAGTCGAGTCGCAGCGTGGGCAGTCGGTGGGTTGGCAGCTTGGACGGCCCTTGCCCGGGCCGGCTCGCCC
>JAFEGC010000166.1 GCA_018240265.1 Pseudomonadota bacterium
ACAGCGACAGGTCGGCAAAGTCCGCGATCTGCGTGTCCGACTGGCCGATGCCGGCCGTCTCCACCACGATCAGGTCGAAGCCGGCGAGCTGGTACAGGTCGATCACGTCCTTGAGCACGCCGGAGGTGGCCAGATGCTGGCGCCGCGTCGCCAGCGAGCGCATGAAAATGCGCTCGCTGGCCAGTGAGTTCATGCGGATGCGATCGCCCAGCAGCGCGCCGCCCGAACGGCGCCGTGTCGGGTCCATGGCCACCACTGCGATCTGCAGTTCGGGGAAGTGGCGCACGAAGCGCGCCAGCAGTTCATCGCTGAGGCTGGACTTGCCTGCACCGCCCGTACCGGTGAGGCCGATGACAGGCGCGCGGCGCCTGGCTTTGCCCAACGCGCGGCGAATGGCCTCGTGCGCGCCTTCGCCGGACTGCTCCAGCGCGGAGATGGTGCGCGCCAGCGTGATCGGGTCGCGGTAGCTCACGGGCCGGGGCGCGAACGCCGGCTTGCGCGCCGCGCGCACGCGCTTGAACACGTCGTCGATCATGCCGTGCAGCCCGAGCAGGCGGCCATCCTCCGGCGTGTAGATCTTTTCCACGCCATGGCGTTCGAGTGCCGCGATTTCATCCGGCGCGATGGTGCCGCCGCCGCCCACGATCACGCGGATGTGCTCGCAGCCCTGCTCGCGCAGCATGTCCACCATGTAGGTGAAGTATTCGTTGTGGCCGCCCTGGTAGGAGGACACCGCGATGGCGTCCGCGTCTTCCTGGATGGCGGCGCGCACGATGTCCGCCACCGAACGGTTGTGGCCCAGGTGCACGACTTCCGCGCCGTGCGACTGCAACAGCCGGCGGATCATGTTGATGGCGGCATCGTGGCCGTCGAACAGCGAGGCGGCGGAGACGAAGCGCAGGGGCACGGCCGGCTCGGCCAAGGAGTCATTGCGCAGTTCGGCGGCGGCGGGGGATGCGCTCATGGTTTTCCTGCATGGTAAAGATGTTTACCGAGGAGTATACTTCAGTTCCGTATGGCAAGTCGAGCTTCCCGTCTCAAGGCCGAAGCGGCCCTGGAATCCCCCTGGCAGCCCTCCCGGGAACGTGCCCGGCAGCGTGAAATCAAGCGCGAGGCCGTCATCCTGGCGGCGGCGCGAGCCTTTCGGCAACGCGGCTACCACCACACCTCGGTGGATGATCTGGCTGCGCTCCTGAACGTGACCAAGCCAACCATCTATCACTACCTGGAAAACAAGGAAGAAATCCTGTTCGAGTGCTTTCGAACCGGGCTGGACCAGATCCGCGGTGCGTTCGACGAGATCCGCGGTTCACGCGACTCGGGACTTGCGCGCCTGACGGCGGTGATGCGCCGCTACGCGCAGGCCATCACCTCCGAGTTCGGCTGGTGCATGGTCAGGGCCGAAGACCAGGATCTGAGCCCGGTGATGAGCCGGCGCATCAACGCACTGAAGAAGGAGATCGACCAGGGACTGCGGCGCCTGATCGAGGACGGCATTGCTGACGGTTCCATCCGCCGCTGCGATCCGAAAATTACCGCCTTCGCGCTGGCTGGAGCCATGAACTGGATCGCGCACTGGCACCGGGCCGATGCCGGCCTGACCCCGGAGCAGATCGCCGACCGATTCATCGAGACTTTCGTCAATGGCCTGAGGCCGCGGTAGGCCGCGAAGCGCACGGCCGACATGCGGGCGCTCAGCGGATCGCCGCGGCGCTCACCGACTCGAACAGCGCGTAGCGCCTCCCGTTGGGCAGCGCGTACAGGTGCGCAGGCCGTAACCCGGCCGCTAGCGCCCACGCCAATTCCTGTTCCGCCGTGCGCGGCTCACGCCGCTTGAGCAGCCGGCTGATGCGTAGCACGCCCGGACTGTAGTTGCGCCCCTCCACCTGGGCGAGAATGCGCGCACCGGCATGATCTGTGAGCAGCGCGCGTAAGGCAGCGGCATCCTGTCCCTGGCGATCGCTTCCCGCCTGCGCCACATGGGCGCTCACATACAGATCGACGAAGGCACGCGTGGTCTCATCCGGTGCCAGCAGAATCAGCGGTGCGCCGTCCAGGTCCGCGCGGATCTGCGTTCCCAGTACCGACAGATCCTGCCAGCGGTTGATCTGCGTATAGGCCAGCCAGCAGGGCGCGCTCAGCAGGCAGCAGAAGCCGAAGAACAGCGAGGCGGTCGCCATCAGGGCGGTGCGCGGTGCGTTGATCCACGCGTCGGCGGCGGTGTACAGCGCCAACCCGAGGCCCGCAGCGGCCACGATCATCAACGCCGGCTTGGTTTGTACGAAACTCGGCGAGTCGAACGCCAGGATGGTCAGCGCCGCGGCGGCCAGCATCGCGGCGATGATGATGAGCGCGGCCGTGGCGCGTAACGCGCGCACATCCCAGTGATCGCGCATCTGCGGCAACTCGCTCACCCACCAGCCGACCAGCAGCGCAAACCCGGGCAAGGCAGGCGCGAGATAGACATTGCGCGCGGTGGCGGCGAACGACAGCACCACGATGGCCGGCAGGCTCGCAGCCGCCGCCACGCGCAGCGCGCGCGAATCCCCGGCCGCGCCGCGTGCCAGCCAGGCGCGCCGCGCCGCCGCGATCACCAGCAGCGTCCACGGCCAAAGGTACAGCGGCAGCTCTCCGAGGTACTTGCCCGGCGAATTGCGATGCGCCAGCGCGTACTGCAACTCCGGTGGTGCATCCAATTGTGTGAGCCGGCCGGCCAGATTGTTCCAGAAGAAAATCTTCAGTTGCGCAGGTCCGTTGGGGCCGGAGTACACCGCCCACACCCAGATCAGCACCGGCACCAGCGCCAGCGGCAGGCCCGCCCACAGTTCCCAACGCAGTAGTTCGCGCCAGCGCCGCTCCAGCACGATGAGTGTGATCAGCGCGAGTGCAGGCACCAGCAGCCCCAGCGCGCTCTTGCTCAGGAAGGCGCCCGCCAGGGCCAGATACATCAGCGCATAGCCGGTCCAACGCTCGCGCCTGCTGCCGGCATAGAAGCCGCGACTCAGACCCAGCAGCGCCAAGCTCACGAAGGCCAGCGCCGGTGCATCGGTGGCCAGCCAGATCAGCGTTTGATAGCCGAGTAGGAAGGTGCCAATGGCGGCGCCCGCCGCCAATCCTGCTACCGGTCCTGCCATCCGCCGAGCCATCAGGCCAACGCTGAGTAAGGTGATCAGCGCATACAGCAGATTCGGTAGACGCGCGCTCCAGGGTGCGAAGCCCAGCACCGCCGCCGGCAGGGCGGCGGCCCAGTAAGTCAACGGTGGCTTCTCGCAGAAAGCCTCACCCGCGAGCAGCGGCACGGACTTCTGTGTTTGCCAGGTCATGCGCCAAGCCAGGTCCGCTTCACGCGGTTCGTCCGGCGTCCACAGCCCACGCGCGAACAGTCCCACGCTCAGCACCAAGAGCAGCGCCACGGCGACCGCCAACAGCCAGCGTCGTTCGGTCATCGCCAAATCATGGTTGAAAGCCCTTAGAGCTGCAACGGATTCAGTACCCGCTCTGGCCGGTGTTCTTCGTCCACATCGCGCAGACGGGCTTCCAGGATCTGATCCGTCGCCACGACGCTCAGCACGCGCTGCGGAGCCGTGCGATCGACGATCGGGACGCTCGAGATGCCGTTCTGCGCCATGAGGTTGGCAAGCTCACGCAGCGTCATGTCCGGATGACCCACAACCGACGGGCGCAGCATGAGTTCCTCCAGTCTGGTGTCGGCGCCGCGCGTGCGCCGCATGGATGCCTCATGCAACTGATGCCGGGTGACCACGCCGACCAGGCGGTCGTTCTCGAGGACGGGGTAGAGCCGCTGCACGTGTTCGGGCGGTCGTTTCGCGGCACCCGACCAGGTGGCCGCTACTTCTGCGAGCGCAGAATCGACGGTCGCAGAGTTGCGGAAGCACAGGAAACTCTGCGGCATGATTTCCGCGACCAGGAAGACTTCCAGCGGGTCGACCGAGTACTCGCGCGTCAGGTGAGTGCCCTTGCGCGCCACCTTTTCGGTGAGCACCGAGCGGCGCAGCACCAGCACCGACAGCAGGAAGGCGACCGTGGAGGACACGACCAGCGGCATGACGGCGTCCCACTGATGCGTCAGTTCCATCGCGAACACGATGCCGGTGAGCGGGCTGCGCATGACGCCGCCCACGACGGCTGCCAGGCTCATCAGCGCCCAGAAGCCGGGAGCGACCGGCGGAAACACGTAGGCGAGCAGCGACCCCAGGGCCGCCCCGATCATGAACACCGGCGCCAGCACGCCGCCCGAGGTGCCGGAGCCGAGCGACAGGCTCCAGATCAAGGTCTTGACCACGAGGATGCCGATGACCAACGACAGTGTCGCCCGGCCCGCCAGCAGTGTCGCGATCACGTCGTATCCGACACCGAGCGCGCGCGGTTCGAACAGCCCCCCGATGCCGATGATCAGGCCGCCGATCGCCGGCCACCACATCCAGTGAATCGGCAGTCGGCGGAAGGCATCCTCCGACAGATAGACGAGTGAGGTGGCAAGCCAGGCGATGAATCCGCCTACGACGCCGGCCGCCGCGCACAGCAGCAGGACTGGAGCGGTGAGCGCCGGCAGCGTGTGGTCAGTCGGAAATACCGGCGCCGTGCCGAGCAGGACCCAGCGCAGCGCCGTCGCGACCACCACGGCGAGCGCAACCGGCACGAAGGATCGCGGCCTGAATTCGAACAACAACAGCTCGACCGCGAGCAGAATCGAGGCGAGCGGCGCATTGAACGTCGCCGCCATGCCGGCGGCGGCGCCTGCGACCAGCAGCACCTTGCGTTCGTCGGCGGTGAGCAGCAACAGTTGTGCGGCCAGTGAGCCGAAGGCGCCTCCCGTCATGATGATCGGTCCTTCGGCGCCGAACGGGCCGCCGGTGCCGATGGTGATTGCCGCCGAAACGGGCTTGAGCAGGGCGATCCGCGGTCGTACCTTGCTGCCGTTGCGCAGGATCGCCTCGATTGCCTCGGGCATGCCGTGACCCCGGATCGCCTCCGAGCCGTAGCGCGCCATCAATCCAACCACGAGGCCACCGACGACCGGCGCGCCGACGATCAGCCACCACGCATGATGGCCGGCGCCGGGTGCCACCAGCGCGGTGGCGAAGCGCTGGTAGAACACCAGGTTGGTGATCAGACCGATCAGCATCAGCAAACCGTCAGCCACCACAGCGGCGACCGCACCGATCAGCAGGCTGAGCGCGCTGATCAGCAGGATCCGCGAACCAACCGAATAGTCCCCGAGACGGCGCGGGACGATCGGGCGGACGGTTTGCATCCTCATCGAATTCTCCGGCACAAGCGGCCGGTCAGCCTATCACGCTGTGACACATATGACGACACGCCGCCAGGCCGGCCGGACAAGGGTCTGTTCATGTCGCCCCGATGCGTTGCAAAGCCGCGCGCCGCGGTTAGCGGAGCCGCGGCCGGCTGCGCGAGGCGAGCGCGCGTGGCGATCAGCGTACGGGCAGCGACGCACGTTCCTGCAGGAACTGCCGCAAAATGCCGGCCGTATGGCTCTTGCCCGTGCGCCGAACTACGGCTTCCGGCGTGCCCTGCGCGACCAGCGTGCCGCCGCCCGCGCCGCCTTCGGGCCCCAGATCGATGATCCAGTCGGCCTCGGCCATGACGTCGAGATTGTGTTCGATCACCACCACGGTGTTGCCGGCGTCGACCAACCGGTGCAGCACGCGGATGAGCTTTTCCACGTCGGCCATGTGCAGGCCGACGGTGGGCTCGTCCAGCACGTACAAGGTGTGCAGTCCCTCGCGCTGCGCGCGGTCCTGTCCGAGCAGGTCGGTGCGCACCTTGGCGAGCTCGGTCACCAGCTTGATGCGCTGGCTCTCGCCGCCGGACAGGGTCGGGCTTTGCTGGCCGAGCGTGAGGTAGCCGAGGCCGACGTCCTCCAGCAGCGTCAGCGCGTGATGAATGGCGCCGTGGCTTTCGAAGAACTCCACCGCCTCGTCCACGCTCATGCCGAGCACATCGCCCACGCTTCGTTCCTTGAACAAGATGGACAGCGTTTCGTTGTTGAAGCGCCGGCCGCCGCACACCTCGCACGGCACGCGCACGTCGGGCAGGAAGTTCATCTCGATGCGCCGCACGCCCTGGCCCTCGCAGGCCTCGCAGCGCCCGCCGGCGGTGTTGAACGAGAAGCGGCTGGCGGTGTAGCCGCGCAGGCGCGCTTCGCTCGCGTCGGCGAACAGGCGGCGGATGTTGTCCCAGAAACCGATGTAGGTGGCGGGGCAGGAGCGGGGAGTTTTGCCGATGGGACTCTGGTCCACTTCCAGCACCCGCGTGACCCGCTGCCAGCCGCTGACTTCAGCGCAACCAATGAATTGCGGCGTATTGCGCGATTTTCGTCCCACCAGCCCCTTGAGATTGGCCAGGAGCACATCGCGCGCCAGCG
>JAFEGC010000167.1 GCA_018240265.1 Pseudomonadota bacterium
GGCGTGCGCGTGCGCATCCTGCTCGACGACATGAATGCCTACGGACTCGACCAGCAGATGCTCACGCTCGATCGACACCCCAATATCGAGATCCGGCTCTACAACGCGTTCCGCAACCGTGACGGCATCCGCCGGCTGGTCGAATTGCTGGTGCGCGCGCTGCGTGTCAATCATCGCATGCACAACAAGGCGTGGATCGCGGATGGGCGCATTGCGGTCGTGGGCGGGCGCAATATCGGGGAGGAATACTTCGACACGGCGGCGGAAACCAATTTCCGCGATCTCGACGTGGCCGTACTGGGCCCGGCGGTCGACGATGCCGCCGCGATCTTCGACCGCTTCTGGAACGATCGGGCCGTCGTCCCGCTGAAGTCGATGGGCAGGAAGGATCCGGAGCGCGAGCGCCAGACGATGGCCGACCTCGAGACGCAAGCGGGCGGCGACAAGGCATCCGCCTATCTCGCCCGCGTGCAGGCCTCGCCCGGCGTCGCGGACTTCCTGACCGGGGCACGCCGCCCGATCTGGAGTGCAAGCATCGAAGTGGTGTCCGATCCGCCGCAGAAGTGGCGCCGTGACGACCGCGAGCAATGGCTGGTGCGGCGGCTCGTCGACACCATCGGAATGGCGCAGACGCGAGCCTCGCTGATTTCCCCCTACTTCGTGCCCGGCCAGGAGGGCACGCAGCAGCTGACGGGGCTCGCGCGCGACGGCGTCGACGTGGGCGTAGTGACCAACTCGCTCGCCGCGAACGACGTGCCGGCCGTGCACAGCGGGTATGCGCGCTACCGCGAGCCCCTGCTCGCCGGGGGCGTGAAGCTGTATGAACTGCGCGCACGCGGGCATACGGAGACCTCCGGGCTGTTCGGCAGCAGCGGCGCAAGCCTGCACACCAAGGCCTTCATCATCGATGGGCGTCGCGGCTTCATCGGCTCATTCAACCTGGACATGCGTTCGGCCGCGCTGAACACGGAAATGGGCATGTTGTTCGACGACCCGCAAATCGGCGCCGCGCTCGCTGCCGAGTACGAGCGCCACGCCGGCCCGGCTCTGAGTTATGAAATGAAGCTGGCGCCTGACGGCGAGCTGCAATGGATCGACCGCACCTTGAGCCCGCCCGCCATTCTGGACCGAGAGCCGGAGGCCGGCCTCGGACGTCGTATCGCGGCGAAGGTCCTGGGCTGGCTGCCGATCGAATCCCAGCTTTAACTCGCCAGCGTGCCGCCATCCACGGGGAAGAACGCGCCGGTGACGAAACTGGCCTTCGGGCTGGCGAGCCGCAGCACGGGTTTGGCCACCCGTTCCACTTCGCCGAAACGACCCATCGGCTGGATCGTGTCGAGCTTCACCCGTTCATCCGACGGACAGAAATTGACCCTCTCTGTCTTGATGAAGCCCGGACCGACGGCATTTGGCACCTTCGCGCGCGAAGGCCAAGGCGATCCCCCGGCCCATGCGTGCGCCTGAGCCGGAGGGCCGCGACCCTGTGGCGCAACCTCAGCCCGTCACCTTGCGCACCATGCTGCGCACCCGGAGGGCGAACACGATACGCAGGATGCCGATCAGCAGTGCCCAGGCGCCGATCATGACCGATACGCTCAATCCGCCGATGCCCGGCGCCCAGATCAGCAGGATGCCGAACATCACCGAAAGCACGCCGGTCAGGTACAGGAACCATTCGTCACTCGTGACCTTGCGGACGGCGACGCCGAACATGAAGATCGCGACGCCGAAAAAGATGGCGTGGAAGGCGACCACGTAGACGAACAGCAGCACCGTGCTCACCGGCCCGAACAGCGCGTACAGCGCGACCAGGATGCTGAGCAGGCCGCCAAAGAACACCCACCACCGTCCTTCGGCGCCCTTCGCACCGAGAGCCCGGGCGACGGCGAAGATGCCATCCACCAGCAGGAAACAGGCAAACACGAGCGCCAGGGCGAGCAGTGCCTCGGCCGGCCGCGCGAGCGCCAGCACGCCGAACAGCGCGTAGAGCACCCCGCCCAGCAGGAACATCCACCAACTGGCCTTGGCGAAATCGAGTGCATCCTGGAACAGCGATGATTGGTTCTTGGCTTCAGTGTTCATGTTGTCCTCTTGATGATTAGTGGAGGCGGCAGGAACTTCATCTCAGCGTGTCATGAATTTCTCGCGCTGGCAGCCTGCTTCTCTTCCAGCTCGATGCAACGACATCCACCTGGCGTGTACACAAGCGGGACACATCGATTGCAGTGGGTACAACCTGATGTATAGGAATAAGGATCTCCGGCATGCAGTGTGAACATTGCATTATTGACGAACGCCGGATCCGCCAGCAATGGCCGACCGAGCTGCACGAAATCAGTCCCCGCGGATAGGCACTTCAAACCGGCTCTGCAGCCCAGTCTACTTCGGGGAACGGACCTTATGGTGAGTCCGAGCCTGCCGCCCAAACCTCACGGGTTTCGACCAATTCTCCCCGGAATCTGCGCTCCGCATCGATAAACACAACGGCGCAAAATAACGAGAGCCCCCTCACTCCCACTCAATTGTGCGCGGCACTCGCAACCGACTCACAATACTGAATTTCTCACTCCGACAATTGCACTTTAACCGGCGAGATGACCGACGAATCATTCCGCTTGGAGACGGCGGACGGCGATAGATGGCGAATCATACGTGTCGCCAGACTTTCATGGCGGAGACCAGCAGGATCGCGGCCAGCGTCGGCAGCAGCACAGCACTCGGCACGACGCCCAGCAGCAGACCTCCAGCAAAGGCACCTACCAATGATCCCGCCGCCATGAACAGGATGAAGCGCCGGTTCTGCCCGATCACACCAAAGCTGCGATCACGGCTGTAACGCGCGAAGCCCATCAGCATCGTCGGGAGACTCACGGCGAGCGACAGACTGCCGGCGATCTTGATGTCGAGACCAAAGAGCAGGATCAGCGTCGGAATCAGAAGCTCGCCACCTGCCACGCCCATGAGCGACGCGACTACACCGATTGCAAAGCCGGCAACGAGTCCCGCCATGACCAATTCGGGGCCCTGCAGCAATGCACCGCGCCCGACTGCCGCTTCATGCCCGAACAGGAGGGCCAACGCGATGGCCACCAGCAGCACTGCCATCACGCGATAGAGGACGGCAGAGCGCATGCGGATCGCCCACCCGGCCGCAAGCCAGGCACCCAGCAGGCTCCCGCCGAGCAGATTCGCGATGACGGTCCAGTGCTCTGCAACCGCGGTCAGTGGAATCGACCTGGTACGAAACAACAGCGCGGAAGCCACCACGAGCAGGCTCATCGTCTTGTTCAGGATCACCGCCTCGAGTGCTGCGAACCGAAACCAGCCGATCAGCAGCGGTAGACGGAACTCCGCTCCACCAAGGCCGATGAGCCCTCCCAGCATGCCGATGAGGGCACCGCTCGAGAACGACGCGGCGGGCGATCTCGCGGTGTCTGCCCCGCTCTCGTGGGTCACGGGAAGCCACCTTGCTGGCCATGCAGGAGGTTCAATATGTCTCGCCTACCCATTGAGCGTCGCAACGATGGGGCGGACTTATGCGGCGTGGACGAAGGGCGCTAAACCTGCGGACGTGAAACTCATCAAGCAGGCGATCGTGGGTCGGCCGACGACCTACGATGGCGGGGACGGCGATCGTCGCCATCGGCGTCGGTACCGCCACAGACCCCTCCAACCCCCAAAAGCTGCCACTAGACCCGAAAAAGGGGATGTTCCGTGTTATAACGCCCACCATTTGGAGGTCATGCGCTCACGCGCTAGGTTATTGTTTTACCGAAGGAAAGAGGCAAAAATCAAAGTTGGCTGGGGCGGCAGGATTCGAACCTGCGTATGGCGGGATCAAAACCCGCTGCCTTACCGCTTGGCGACACTCCAATATTCTGAATTCTCACACGCTGCTGCGGTCCGCCTGCAGCCGGGCACGCATCGGTGATTCGTTCAGCCCCCTGGCGATGAAGCCCGACCACGGCGCCGGAATGCGGCGGCGGATCGCCTCGCCCGCGGCCTCGGACTCCACCGCAAGGAATAGGCAGGCACCGGTGCCGGTCAATCGCGCCTCACCGAACTGGGACAGCCAATTCAGAGCACTGCCCACGGGCGGAAAGCGGCCGCACACCGTCGCGGTGCAGTCGTTGCGTCCACCCATCTCCAGGAAGCCGCGAATTGTGATCGGGGGGGAATTCCTTGTCAATTCGGGCGCGGCGAAGATGGCGGCGGTGCCGACCTCGCAATCCGGCTTCAGAATCAAGTAGTTATGCTCCGGCGGGCGCTGTTCCGGCGGCAACGCCGTGAGCCGCTCACCCACTCCTTCGGCAAAGGCGGCGAGCCCGCCGACGAACACCGGCACATCGGCTCCCAGGTTGAGTCCCAGGGCCTGCAGCGCGGGCAGATCCAACCCGGTCCGCCACAGCTCGTTCAAGGCCAGCAGCGTCGTCGCCGCGTCCGAGCTGCCGCCGCCCAGTCCCGCACCCGCGGGAATGTGCTTGTGCACGCGGATATCGACTCCCAGCATGGTCGCGGTACGCGCCTGAAGGAGCCGCGCGGCGCGCACCACCAGGTCCTTCTCTGGCGCGATGGCAAGGCCCGATTCGCGCCGAATCAAGCCGTCCTCGCGCACGCGCAGATCGAGCCAATCGCAGCGATCCAGAAACTGGAAACAAGTCTGCAGCTCGTGATAGCCGTCGGTGCGCCGCCCCAGGATGTGCAGGAACAGGTTGATCTTGGCGGGCGCGGGCCAGCGCGAATAGCCCGGCTGCGGCTCGCCCTCGTTCACGGCGGCAGCGTCCAGCGATCCACCGCCACGCGCACACGCACGGTATCGCGCGTGAGAGTCATGCGCCGCGGCAGCAGGTCTGCGCCCACCCGAATGTAATCCGGGTACTCGATGCGCCAGCCGTCTTGCTGGATGCTCAGCGCGCGATCCTGTGCATTGCCCTGCCATTCGAACGGCAGCTCCGGGCTGGGAACGCCGAGCAGCCAGTAGCGCAGGCGTGCGAACGGCGGCGTGAAACCCAGGCGCTGTGCGAGGTAGGCGGCGGCATCCCGGATCGCAGCGGCGTCACGGCCGTTGATCTCCACGCCCTGCTCGTTGAGATTCAGCGCCATCGCGCCGACGCCCAGGGGACCCGCCAGGTGTATCTCCGAGTCCTGCCCGCCCTGATGCCAGGACAGGTTCGCCTGCCAGCCCTGAGTTCCGACCGCGGCCGCGGCCCGCCCCTGCAGATCCCATTGCGGCATCGACTGCAGCTGGCGCAATCGCTCCGGCCAGGCGGGCAACGCCTGCGGCGCGGGCGGTACGGTGACACAGGCCGCCAGCAGCAAGGCGGCGGCAACAAGCAGCGCGATCCGTCTCATTCAGTCACCCGCGCCGAGACGCCGCAGCGTTGCCTGCAATACCGGGTCGCGCGGATCGTCGAGTCGCGCCTGCGCCCAGACGCGGCGCGCTTCATCGCGGCGATTAAGTGCCCACAGCACCTCGCCCATGTGCGCGCCGGTCTCGGCGCCGCGATCCACCTCGAACGCCGCGCTCAGGTGCGGCAGCGCCTGTTCGGGCAAGCCTTGGCGATACAGCACCCAGCCCAGGCTGTCGCGGATGGCCGCGCTCTGCGGCGCCTGCGCCAGCGCGCGCTCGATCAGGCGGCGGGCCCGCGGCAGCTCCATGCCGTGATCGGCCAGCGTGAATCCCAGCGCATTGAGCGCGGTCGGATCATCGGGCCGGCGGCGGCGCAACTCGTCGAGCGCACGGAGCGAGGCGCGCAACCGATGCGCGCTGTCGAGAAGCTCGGCATGCTTGAATTGCAGCTCGGTGCTGTCCGGATATTCACCCAGCGCCTGATCCAGCAGTTCCAGGCCGCGCGTCGCCTCGCCGGCATCGGCATACAGCTGGGCGCGCGCGGCGATGATCTGCGGCGCGCGCGCCGGCACGTCGGCCACCAGGCCCTCGAACAGCTGGTCGGTTTCCGCCGACAGGCCGCGGCGCTTCAACAGTGCGGCGGCGCGCAGCATGGCACCCAGCGCGTGACCACCCTCGTTCACGCGCGAATACAGGCGTAGCGCCGCTTCCTCTTCGCCGCGCCGCTCGGCGATGCGGCCCAGATCGAAAAACGCGTCATCGACGTGGCGTCCGCTCTTGATCAGCCGCAGGAAGCAGCTTTCCGCGGAGGAAAGGTCGCCATCCTGCAGCAGCAGTTGGCCGAGCATCTGCAGCGCATCAGCACCTTGCGCAGGCGAATCCAGGAGCGATTCCAGCACCGCGCGCGCCGCGCCCTCGTGCCGCAGCAACAGCAGCACGCCGGCCTGTCGCAGCCGCCCGGCGGTATCGCCATTGTCGGCCAGGCGATTTGCCAGCGCCAGCGATTCACGCTCCTCGCCCGAGCTCGCGAGGGCGCGCGCCAGCATCCAGCCGAT
>JAFEGC010000168.1 GCA_018240265.1 Pseudomonadota bacterium
GAGGCCATCATCGGTATTTTCGATTGGGAGCGGCAGGTCAAGCAGACCGTGCTCATCGACCTGGAGATGAGCGTCGATGTGCGCAAGGCCGCCGCCAGCGATTCCATCGAAGACACGCTCAATTACAAGCGCGTGGCGAAGCGCCTGCTGGAGTTCATCGAACAGTCGAGCTTTCATCTGGTGGAAACGCTGGCCGAGCACATTGCGCGGGTGGTCATCGAGGAGTTCCACGTGCAATGGGTGAAGGTCGCGCTCAACAAACCGGGCGCCATCCGCAGTTCCAGGAGCGTGGGCATCATCATCGAACGCAGCGCCGGGGATGCGCATGACGACGGTCTACGTCGCGGCGGGCAGTAACGTCGATGCGCGGCGCAACATCGGCCGCGCCGTCGCCGAGTTGCGGGCCGCCTTCCCGGGCCTGCGCGTTTCGCCGGCGTACCAGAACGCGGCCGTGGGGTTCGAGGGTGATGATTTCATCAACCTGGTGGTCGGATTCGAGACCGAACGGCCGCTGGATGAGGTGATCGAGGAGCTGCGCCGCATCGAGACTGTGTGCGGCCGGCCGCGAGGCGCGCCGAAGTGGGCACCGCGCTCGATGGACCTGGACATACTGCTGTACGGCGAAAGGATAGGGAAGTTTCCCGGTGCGACGCTGCCGCGGCCGGACTTGTTGAGACGGCCCTACATGCTGGGGCCGCTGGCGGATATCGCGCCCGGGTTCGTGCATCCCACGCAGCACCGCAGTATCGGTGAGCTGTGGGCGGCGTTCGACCGCAGCGGGCACGAGATGCGCGTGGTGAGCCTGGAGGAGCGCCCGAGCGGCGCGGAGCTGGAATGAAACAAGGTTTGCTGTTCCTCGCATTGACGCTGTTTCTCGCCTCGGGCGCGCTCGCCGGCACCGAGCCCCGGGAAGTGTTCGACGAACGCACCGGCGCCACATTCATCGTGGTCCACGATCCGCTCATTTTTCCTGTGGGGCACTTGGGCGGCTGGCGAGGTCCGATGCAGTTCGTCAGCCTCACCGCGCTGGAGCGGGATCATGCCGGAGAATTGAGCCAGTACCTGGTCGCCTACGCCTGGACGGAACTCGTGGCGCTGGATAAACCGCTGACCATCACGCTCGATGATCGGACCATCCAGCTGCAGCCGTTGCCGGCGTTTCCACCGGTGCTGCCCGATGATCAGGTGATGCTCGCGCCCGGCAAGGGACGCATTCCGCGCGCGGCCTACACCGCGACGCGCCAGCTGTTCAAGGTCATCGCCGCCAGCAAGCGCGTGAGCCTGACCGTCGGCGAGGAGGGCGTCGGCCAGGAAGCCGAGCACTACGACCTGGTCGACGGCCAGAAGGCGCTGGGGAAATTCATTCAGCACGTGGAGGGTGCGGCGCAGTAGGGTGCGGCTGCTGGGGCATCGGGCCTGATTCAGCCAAATTCCTCGGTGTCGATTTCCTTCTGCACCGCCGGCGCGTAACGCGCCGTCTCCTGCAGCATGTCCAGCTCGAGCGCCCGCCGATTTGACGTTGTGCGAAAACCACGAGCAAATTCTCCTCTTGCGCCGCAATATACTGTCACGCCGCTGCGGCTTCTGCTATTTTTGTCGTGTCGAACGAGCGCGCAGCGACGCGCACAACAAGCTTGGGCGAAAAAGGGGAATTTCTCATGGCTCGTTTCTTCAGGCCGCTCGGGATCATCGTTATCACCGGTTGGTTGGCCGCCTGCGGCTCCAGCACACCGACCTCCGCCGTCAGCACCGACGTCACCGCTGGTGCGCTCATCGTCAACCCGCCGCTGCGCATCGCCTCGGTGGACGCGGCCACCTTCGCGGCGCAGCTCGGCGCCAGCACCAGCGGCGCGCAGCTGCTGCAGCTCGCCGGCACGCCCACCTGCGGCGTGGATTTCTACTACATCAAGTACCGTACCAAGGGCGGTGCCAACGAGCGCACCACGGCTTCGGGCGCGATGATGGTGCCCACGGGGTCCGCTTCCGCCTGCTCGGGTGGCCGGCCCATCGTGCTGTACGCGCACGGCACTGCCACGGACAAGAACTACAACATCGCCGACATCACCAACACCGCCAACACCGAAGGCGCACTGGTCGCCGCGGTGTTCGCGGCACAAGGGTACATCGTGGTGGCGCCGAATTACGCGGGCTACGATGACTCGACGCTGAGCTATCACCCGTACCTCAACGCGCAGCAGCAGTCCGGCGAGATGCTGGATGCGCTGGCAGCCGCACGCGCAGCGCTGCCCAACACCTTTTCCAGCGCCACCACCGACGGCGGCAAGCTGTTCGTGACGGGTTATTCCCAAGGTGGTTACGTGGCCATGGCCACGGTGCGCGCGCTGCAGGCTGCGGGCAAGAGCGCAACGGCGAGCGCGCCCATGTCCGGTCCCTACGCGCTCGAGGCGTTCACCGATGCCATTTTCTACGGCAAGGTGGACCTGGGCGCCACGGTGTTTTCACCGCTCCTGGCCGAGAGCTATCAGAAGGCCTACGGCAACATCTACAGCGCTCCATCCGATCTGTTCTCCGCGACCTACGCCACCGGGATCGATACGCTGCTGCCGAGCACGGAGTCGCTCGAGGCGATCTTCAGCGAGAACAAGCTGCCGCTGACGCAGCTGTTCGACAGCACCACACCGGTGACCGGCAATGCCGCGCTGGACGCGGCGCTGGCGGTGCCGAACGATCCGTTGTTCTCTCTGGGCTTCGGTGATCCGTACCTGGTGAACAACGACTATCGTCTGAGCTACGTGCTGGATGCGGTGGCGGACCCGGACGGTGCCGTGCCCACACCTTCGGCGGGCGTGCCGCTGGCGGCGGAGCCGCAGCAGCCGCTGCGCCATGCGGTGTGGACCAACGATCTGCGCAATGGCAACTGGGCGCCGGCCTCGCCGACGCTCATGTGCGGCGGCGCGCAGGACCCGACTGTATTCTTCAGCGTGAACACCGGCACCATGCAGGCATTCTGGTCCACGCTTCCGGCGGGATTGTTGACGGTGCTGGACGTGCATGGCACGCCGGCGGGGCCGTTCGCGCAGTTGCAGGGTGCGTTCCAGCAATCACAGGCGCAGGAACTGGCATTCTTGCAAACCGCCGCCGGCGGTTCGCTGACACAGGCGCAGGCCGAAGCCGTCCTGGTCCAGAACTATCACACAGCCGTGGCGCCGTTCTGCACGGTTGCCGCCCGCGGTTTCTTCGCGGCGTTTTGAGGGAGCAGCCACATGAACACGAAAATCACCGGCACCATCGGCGGACTTGCCCTGTTGCTATCCTCGGTCGTGATGGCTGAGGACGCATCACTGAAGAACACGTTTCGCGCGGGTGTGTATTTCATCACTTATCACGTGCAGGCGACCGACATCTCGGGGCCGATGACTCCGGCGGGACTGAACGCGAAGATCGACAGCAACCAGACACTGTATCTGGCCTACGTCCGGTCGTTGACCAAGCACCTGGACTTGGAATTCGCCTTCGGCGTGCCGCCGACTACCAAGACCAAGGGCAAGGGTCCAGCGACGCTGGGCTCGGTGCCGTTCGATGGCGTGGAAATTTCCTCGGCCAAGTGGGCCTCGCCGACGATCCTGCTCAACTACGTGTTCTTCGACGAAACCGCACGGTTCCGTCCGTACATCGGCATCGGCGTGAATCACACGGCCTTCTACGAACGCCGCTCGACGGCGGGCGGCGACGCGGTCGCCGGCGGACCGACCAGGATCTCGCTCACGGCCTCCACCGGCATCGCCGGCACCGTGGGCCTGAGCTATCGCTTCAACAATGACTGGCACCTGTACGCATCGTATTCGGCCTCGCGGGTGACCAGTGACCTGAAGGCCGACACCGCCGGCCTGATTCGCACCTCACACTTGAATTTCCGGCCGCGAACGTTCGTGCTGTCGGCCGGTTATTCTTTCTGACGGGGCCGGGCGGCGCATCGTGCTTACACGCTGCGCCCGCCGTCCACCGCGATGATCTGACCGGTGATGTAGGGCGCATCCTGCGCGAGAAACAGCGCCGTGCGCGCGATGTCCTGCGGCGTGCCATGGCGCTTGAGCAGGGTCTTGCCGATGATCTCGCTCTTGAGCGCATCGTCGATGGGTTGTTCGGGCCACAGCACCGGCCCGGGTGCGATGCCGTTCACGCGTACCTGTGGCCCCAGCTCCCGCGCCAGCGAGCGCGTCAGCATGGCTAGCCCCGCCTTGGCGGCGCAGTACACGGGATGGCGCTTCAGCGGCCGCATCGCGTGGATGTCGATCATGTTGATGATCAGGCCGCGCGTGGCGCGCAGATGCGGCGCGGCCGCCTGCGACAGGAACAGTGGCGCTTTGAGATTGGTTCCCAGCAGATCGTCCCACTCGCGCGGCGTGATCTCGCCCACCGGTGTCGGGTAGAAGCTGGAGGCGTTGTTGATGAGAATGTCCAGACGCGAAAACGCCGCCAGGGCTGCGCCGACGATGGCCGGCGCCTGCGCAGGGTCCAGCAGGTCGGCGCCGAACACACAGGCGGAGTGCGTGCGCAGCTCATTGAGCTCGCCGGCGAGCCGATGTGCCTCGTCCTGCGAGGAGCGATAGTGGATCAGCACGCGTGCGCCGGCGTCATGCAGGGTACGCGTGATGGCGGCGCCCACCCGCCGCGCGCCGCCGGTGATCAGCACGACTTTGTTCGCAAGACCCGCTGCGTTGATACTAGCGCTCATGCGCAACGACGATACTCCAAGCCGCGCTCGCGGTGAACTGCCGCTGACGCCCCAGCAGGCCGAACATGGATGCTGCGTGGCGGAGCACATCCGCGGCTGCGTGCAGGCCGGGGGCGGGTGGCTGTCCTTCGAGCGTTTCATGGAGCTGGCGCTGTATGCGCCGGGTCTGGGTTATTACACGGCCGGTGCGCGCAAGTTCGGGCGGGACGGCGATTTCGTCACCGCGCCGGAGGTCTCGCCGCTGTTCGGCGGTTGCGTGGCGCGCCAGTGCGCGCAGGTGCTGGAATCGCTGGAGAGCGGAGAGATTCTGGAAATCGGCGCCGGCAGCGGACGCCTGGCGGTGGATGTGCTCAAACGCCTGGCATTGCTGGACCGGCTGCCCGCGCGCTACCGGATTCTGGATGTCAGCGCGGACCTGCGCGAACGCCAGCGGGAGTTGCTGAGCCGGGAAGTCCCCGCGCTGCTGGACCGGGTGGACTGGCTGGATGCGCCGCCCGCCTCCTTCGAGGGTGTGCTGCTCGCCAACGAGGTGCTCGATGCCCTGCCGGTGGTGCGTTTCCGCTGGCGGGGCGTCAAGTCTGATGATGTGTGCGAATTGGGCGTCGAGATCGCGGGAGACGGCTTCGCCTGGGTCGAACGGTCCGCCTCCGCCGCGCTACGCGCGCGCTGCCGTGCGTTGTTCGAAGCGGCCGGCGGCACGTGGCCCGAAGGCTACACGTCCGAATACTGCTCCCGTCTGACGGCCTGGACCGCTGAAGTCACCCGCGGGCTGCGTCGAGGCCTCGCGCTGTGGATCGACTACGGCCTGCCGCGCTCCCAGTACTATCTCGCCGAGCGCATCGAGGGCACGTTGCTCGCGCATTTGCGCCAGCGGATCAACCACGATGTGCTGATGCTGCCCGGACTGCAGGACATCACTGCCTGGGTGGATTTCACCGCTCTGGCCGAAGCCGGTGTCGCCGCCGGCTTCGAGATCGCCGGGTTCACTACCCAGGCGCATTTCCTCGCTGGCTGCGGCATCGATGCCGAAATGCAAGCGCTCGCCGCCGGCGATGAGCAGCGTTTCGCCCGGCTGGCGCGCGAGGCTCGGCAGCTGCTACTGCCCGGCGAAATGGGCGAGCGATTCAAGGTGATGGGCTGGACGCGGGGGATCGAGGGATCGTGGCGAGGGTTTGGATTGAGGGATTTCACACATTCGCTTTAACCTCGTGTTCGCTTTGAGGTTTACCCTCGCGGTCGCCTCGATCGCCGCTCCCCCGCTTTCGCGGCCTGCGAGGGCGCGGCATTGGTCAGCGGTCCGATGCTGGTGATGATGCGTTCGAGGGTGGGACGCTCGCCCGGCGTGTGCCGGTCGATGGCGGCGCGCATCGCGGCCAGATGCGCCGGCGTGGTGCCGCAGCAGCCGCCGATGATGCGCGCACCGGCGTCGATGGCGAGGTCCGCATAACGCGCCATCAGCTCCGGCGTGCCGGAATAAACCGCCTGCGTGCCCTCGAAGCGTGGAATGCCGCAGTTGCCCTTGGTGACCAGCGGAACGGGGCTGCCGTTCATTTCCAGGAGCGACACCAAAATGTCGGAGGCGCCTACACCGCAATTGGCGCCGACGGCCAGCGGTGCGTGCGCTACGCCGTCGAACAGATGGGGTAGGGCGCCGGGCAGCAGGCCCATCATGGTGCGGCCCGCCGTGTCGAAGGAGCAGGTCACGAC
>JAFEGC010000169.1 GCA_018240265.1 Pseudomonadota bacterium
CACCAGCCATTTCGAGGATCTTACGTGAGCCGCGCATCGCCCACCCATTACACGCCCGTGGCAAAGATTCTGCACTGGACCATCGCCGCGCTGATCATCGTCCAATTCGTGCTTGCGCACCTGGCCGAGGATGCGCCCAGCAAGATGCAGCAGCTCGCGCTGTACGCACGGCACAAGAGTTTCGGCATGACCATTCTGATGCTCGCAGTAATGCGCCTGGTGTGGCGCTTGTTCAACCGCCCGCCGGAACTGCCCCCTGCAATGAAGCCTTACGAGCGCCGGTTGGCACAACTCGGTCACTGGGCTTTGTACACACTGCTGTTCGTCATGCCGCTCGCGGGCTGGCTCATGTCCTCGGCGCGCGGCTTCACAGTGAGCTGGTTCGGTCTGTTTTCGTTTCCCGATCTGATCGCCCGCAACCAGGCGCATTTCGAGACGTTCAAAGAAATCCACGAGAGCCTTGCCAAGGTGCTGTTCTTCCTGGCCATCCTGCACGTGCTGGCGGCGCTGAAACATCACTTCTGGGACAAGGATGACGTACTGCGGCGCATGCTGCCGTTCGGCGGAAAATAGGAGCGCATGATGAAACTCTCTCTCGCCACCGCGGTGGCCCTGGCCGTTCTGGCGGCCGTCCTGACTGCTTCGCGCGGCGCCGGTGCGGTGTCCGTCGCTAAAGCCGCCGCCGTCACCTCGCCGGCGCCGGCACCTGCCAACCCGGCCGGCGCCGCTCCATCGCCTACCACGTCGTCGACCGCAACGGCTGCTCCGGCCGCACTGGCGGCCGATCCGGCGCGCAGCGTGCTGGGTTTCACCGGCATCCAGGCCGGCGCCGAGTTCAAGGGCGTGTTCAAGAAGTTCTCCGCACGCGTGAGCCTGGACCCCGCGCAGCTGGCCACCAGCCGCATCGAGGTGCACATCGACACCCATTCGGTGGACACGCAGGACGGCGAGCGCGATTCCAACATCCGCGGCGCCGACTTCTTCGACGTCGCGCATCATCCGCAGGCAACCTACGTCACCCGCGCCATCGCCCAAACCGCCAAAGGCTTCTCCGCCACCGGCACGCTCACACTGCGCGGCGTGAGCCGCGACGTGCCGCTGGAATTCACCTTCACCCGTACCGGTGCCGGCGGCACGCTCACCGGCACCACCGCCGTCAAACGCCTGGACTTCGGCGTAGGCCAGGGGGAGTGGAAAAGCACCGAGTGGGTGGGCAATGAGGTCAAGATCAACTTCTCCCTGAATCTGAAGCCGACCTCGTAAGGATCGCGATGGCGAAGGTCTCGCGTTTCATCGACGACGTCGCCGAATGCATCGACGCCATGCTCGCGCTACCGCCGATGCGTTGACATATTCGAGCGCCTGCGCATGTCCCGCCCAATGGTGTAAGGTGGCCGCATGAAATCCAAGACGCCGAACATCACCGTGTCGCACGAGGCGGCCGAGGAAGCGGTGCGCACCCTGTTGCGCTGGGCGGGTGAAGATCCCGCGCGCGAGGGACTGCGCGAGACGCCGACGCGGGTGGTACGCGCCTATCGCGACTGGTTCTCCGGCTACGAATCAGACCCTGGCGAGTACCTACGCCGCACCTTCGAGGAGGTGGAGGGATACGATGAGATGGTCGTGCTGCGCGACATCTCCTTCGAGTCCTTCTGCGAGCACCACATGGCGCCCATTATCGGGCGCGCGCACGTGGGTTACCTGCCCACCGACCGTGTGGTCGGCATCAGCAAGCTCGCCAGGGTGGTGGACGGCTTCGCGCGCCGCTTCCAGGTGCAGGAAAAACTCACGGCGCAGATCGCCGCATCGATCCACGAGGTGCTCAAGCCGCGCGGCGTGGGCGTGGTCATCGACGCCGTGCACCAGTGCATGACCACCCGTGGGGTGCACAAGCGCGGCGTGTCCATGGTCACCAGCAAGATGCTCGGCACCTTCCGCACGGATGCCAGCACGCGCGCGGAATTCCTGCGCTTCATCGGCATCGAGGGACCGGGAGTGGTGGGTCGCTGAGCGCGCCGGCCGGTGCGCAAACACCGGCCGCGCCCCCGCGCCGCTCAGGGCACGAATTCCTCGTTTGCGTAAATCGCGGTGCGCGCCGGCTGCGCCGCGCTGACCACACCGCGATACATGCCGTGGCTGTTCATGGCAAAGGCCACCGCGCCTTCACCATCCATGCCCATCAGCGCTCCATCACCGCCCATGATCTCGATGTCTTCGATAGTGTCGTCCAGCGCATCCTGGAGTGAATCCTTCTGCCACTCCATGCGATCACGCACCTGACGTGCCGCGGAGGAGCGGATGAAAAATTCGCCGGTGCCGGTGGCGGAGACCGCGACCAGATCGTCCTGCGCATAAGTGCCGGCACCGATGATGGGCGAGTCTCCGATGCGGCCCCAGCGCTTGCCCGTGAGGCCGCCGGTGGAAGTGCCCGCGGCCAGGTGGCCGTTCACATCCAGCGCCACCGCGCCCACCGTCCCGTACAAATGCGTGCGGTCGCGCCGTGCGGACTGCTTGCCTTCCGGCGACGCGCGCCACTCCAGATATTGCTTCCAGCGCTCCTCGGTGCGAAACCACGCTGGATCCACCTGTTCGAGTCCCTTGAGTTTGGAAAACTCGTCCGCTCCCTCGCCGGCCAGCATCACATGCGGCGAATGCTCCATCACGGTACGCGCCAGGCTGATGGGATTGCGCGTGCGGGTGACGCTGGCCACCGCACCGGCGCTGCGCGAATGGCCGTCCATGATCGACGCATCAAGCTCGTTTTTCCCAGCCGCGGAAAACACCGCGCCGCGTCCCGCATTGAACAGCGGATCATCCTCCAGCACTTTCACCGCGGCTTCCACCGCATCGACGCTGCCGCCGCCGCTCCGCAACACCGTGCTGCCCGCATCCAGCGCGGCGCGCACGCCGCCATCGCCGTCCGCGTGCATGTGCGGATCGAGCCCAGCCTCGGCCAGCCCGATGACCAGCGCGGCCAGCGCCGGCGCCGGAAAATATACGTCCGGTCCGCGGCTCTTGCCCGGCGCCCAGTCCGGCCGCTGCTCCGTGCCGCGATTCACCCAGTAGGGCTCCAGCATGTTGCCGGTGAAGGCCGGCGCGGTGATCACGCCGTCCATGAACAGCTTGGCGTTGCGCACGGTGATGCCGGGCTGCACGCCGATGGGTCCCTGGTCGAAGCGCACGGCCAGCGCCTTCACGCCCGCCACGGCCTTGGCCGGATCGGCGGCCTCGGGCGGCTCGATCACCGGCGCGAAATGCGCCCGCACGGTCAGCTCACCCTGCTTCTGCAAGGCGGTGAAGGCCGTCATCGCCTCGGGAGTAGCCACCGCATCCAGAAAACTGGTGATGCCCTGCCGCGCGATCGCACCGAGCGCGGCGCGCGCGGCCTTCAGATCATCGGCGGCAGTCGGCTTGGGAACGAGGGCCTCGAAAACGCGCTGCGCGGAATCCTCGAACAGACCGGTCGCGCGACCCTGCGCATCGCGCGCGATCCGGCCTCCCAGCGGATCGGGGCTCTTGGCGGTGATGCCGGCGAGCTGGATGGCGCGCGAATTCGCCAGCGTCGAGTGGCCGAAGGAGGATTCCACCAGGATGGGGCGTTTGGTTTTCAGCACGTCGAGCGTGGCACAAGTGGTTTCCACGCCGGGCGGCAGCATGTTGTTCTGGAACCAGCTCACCACTTCCAGCCAGCCATCGGGCTCCTGGTCGCGGGTCTGGTCCAGACAGGCCTGGATGCGCGCCTGGAACTGTGGAACGGTGAGCGCCTCGTAGTTGAGATTGCACTTGACCAGGACATCGCCTCCCTGGAGAGGATGCATATGGCCATCCACCAGGCCCGGCATGAGCACGCGGCCCTTGAGATCCACCACCTCGGTGGTCTTGCCGATGTAACCGGTAAGGCCTGCCTCGTTGCCGACGTAGACGATGCGCCCGGCCTTCACCGCCAGCGCCGAGGCCACGCGATTCTTCGCATCGATGGTGTAGACGACTCCATGCTGGTAGACCGCATCGGCGGGAGCGGTGGCGGAGAAGGCCGCGGTGGACAAGCTGGTCATGAACAGGATGGTGGTCAAAGCGCGCACGATTTCCCCTTGTTAGGTATTCTTCGAACCCTCGAGACCTTACACCATCGGGGGAATCCGTGACCATAACCCTTCGTCCCGTCCTGGGTCTGCTGACCGCCGGACTAACCCTGGCCGGCATGGCCGTGTCGCAGGAGCGCGAGACCGCCGACCTGGTGCTCACCAACGCCCGCATTTACACCGCCAGCGGCGTGCGCGAATCCGCGCATGCGCTTGGCGTGCGCGGCGGCCGCATCGTGTTTGTCGGTACGCAGAAGGAAGCGATGAAATGGATCGGGCCCGACACCGTCGTCCGACACATGAACGGAAAGCGCGTGCTGCCCGGCCTGGTGGATGCGCACATACACGCCATGGACATCGTTGATCTGGATGTCTGCGACCTGAAAAGCGAGCCGCGAAGCTTGCGTGAAATCTCAGGCATCGTGCGCGCCTGCCTGGACAAATATCAGACGCCTCGGGGCGGCAGGCTGGTAGTGCACCAGTGGAATTACACCGTGGGTAACCAGCCCGACGAACAATACCCCAGCTTGCGCGCCGCGCTCGACCAGGCTTCGACCGAGGTGCAAATCGAGTTGCTCGGCAATGACGGCCATCACGGCGCCTTCAACAGCACGGCATTGGCCAACGCCGTGGGACCCGGCGGCAAAGTGGTAGGCCTGTCCAAGGCCACGCTGGCAAAGGAATTCGCTGCGTACGCCAAGATCGTCGGGGTCGATGAGCGCGGCGAACCCAACGGCGCGGTGAACGAAGATGCGCGCTACACCATCGACCCGCATGCCATGCTGAATTCGGATTTGCCGGAAGTGGCCAAGGCGCCGGAGCGGGTGGCGCAGCGCCTGAACAGCGTGGGTATCACCGCCATCATGGACGCCATGGCCTCGCCCGACGCGCTGCCCGTGTACGACGCCATGCAGGCGCGCGGCGGCATGACCATGCACACGGTGCTGGCGCAGTTCTACGACCCCGAGCGCTACCGCCGGGCCGATGGGCGCGTGGATTTCGACGCCATGGTGACCGCGGCCAGCGAGGTGCGCAACCGCTACGCGGCGAATCCGCTGATCAAGGCCGACACGGTCAAGCTGTTCGCCGACGGCGTCATGGAAGGAAATCCACTGGCCAAACCCCCCACCCTGCCCAACGCCGCATTGCTCCGTCCCTACCTGCAGCCGCTGTTCGCGCTGGACAAGGACGGCATGCCGACGGTGACCGGCTACGTGGACACCGGCTCAACGGTGTGTGCGCGGGCGCGGCTGGAGGCGGCGAAGTACGCGGATGCGGCGGCCGCGGCCGAATTCACCCGTCAGCATGGCTTTCATCCCGCGCAGTGCTCGATTTCCGATGGACAGCTCCAGCACTCGCGCGAAATCATCCTGGAATTCGCGCGGCGCTTTCACGCTGCCGGCTTCAACCTGCACATCCACGCCATCGGCGACCGCGCCGTGCGCACCGCGGTGGACGCCATCGAGCTGGCACGCGCCTCCGACGGCAACTCGCGTACGCGCGACGGCATCGCGCATGTGCAGCTTGCCGATCCGGCCGATGTCGCGCGCATCGGCAAGGATCATCTGTACGTGGCGTTCACCTACTCATGGATGACCACCGGCACCGGTTACGACGTCACGGTGATCCCGTTCCTGGAGAAGGTCAGCGGTAATTCCTACGCCACCCTGCACCGGCCGCAGGGCCTGTATGAAATGAACGCCTACCCGGTGCGCGCGGCCAAGGACGCCGGCGCCATCGCCGCCGCCGGGTCCGATGCGCCGGTGGAGACGCGCGATCCGCGCCCCTTCGTGAACATGGCCACGGCGGTGACACGCCGCGCCGGCAAGGCGCCGGCCTTGAATCCCAGCCAGTGTCTTAGCATCACCGAGGCGATCGATGCCTACACCATCAACGGCGCACGCATGCTGGGGCTGGACAACGACACTGGATCCATCGAGGTGGGCAAATCGGCCGACTTCATCATCCTGGACCGCGACATCGTGCGCCTGGCCAAGACGGGCAAGGCGGAGGATATCGCCGACACCAAGGTGGTGGAGACTTGGTTTCAGGGGCGGCGGGTTTATCCGGGGAAGTGAAGCGGGCGGGGGCTGACAGCTAACACAATGCGCCGCTCAATCCGCCGACACCCGCGCCCCACCATAACCAGTCGGCATGATGAACGGCCAGGGCGAGGATTCGCTGCCGCGTTCGCAGGGCACTTCGATCAACACGGGACCCGGCGCGGCCAGCGCCTGCTCCAGCAGACGGCGCAGCTGATCGGCATCTTGCGCTCGATGCGCAGCG
>JAFEGC010000016.1 GCA_018240265.1 Pseudomonadota bacterium
CATCAGTGCGGTCACCGCCGGGGTCGGCGTGTTCATGCCACGACGACGCAGCGGCACATCATCCACTGCGGTTGACGATACCGATCAGGCGATGCCGCCGGCGCGGTAAAGCCTCAGCGATGCACGGCCAGAGCCTTGCGCACTTCCACCGGATCGAGCCGGCCGTGGCACACCAGTTCGCCGTCCAGCATCAGCACCGGCACTTTGTGGCCGAAGCGCGTGCGCGCCACCGGGTCCGCATCCACGTCGACGAGTTCCAAGGCGCAATCGCGAAATTCAGGCAGGGCCTGCAGCTCCTGCAGCATTTCTTCGCACAGCGGGCAATCGACGCGCGTATACAGGCGCAGCCGGGCGGGAGTGGCCGGCATCAACGTGGCGGTGCGCCGTGCGCCGTCACCGAGTGCGCGATGAACTCCACGGTCTGCGCCGGGACCTCGCCCACGGCCGTTACCTGATGCCCCTGCACGACGGTGGAAAACGCATATCCGGCACCGACCCGCGACAGGCTCTGCGGCGGCGGCGTGGGACTGGCGGGACCTGTTTGAGCACCCGCCGCTTGCGCCGGCTCGGGTTCGACGAACACCGATACGGTGGCAAGCCCATCCGAATACACCAGGTGCGCCGCCGGCGCGCTGCTGTCGCCCAGCGTCTGCGCGCCGGAAACGGTCAGGCGGAACCCGGGCGGCAGTTGACTGGCCCTGAAGGCCGCCAGCGAGGGCGGGCGATCGGCCGGCGCGCCTTGCCGCACCCAACGCATGCCCTCGGTCTTCACCGAGGGCAGCACCGCGCTTTCGGGAATGGCATCGGGCATGTCGAGGTTGGCGAACACGATCTGCTCGACCACCCGGCCGCGCGCATCGCACAGCTGGGTCTTGAGCGGCATGGCGGTCTGCTCGTCCAGCCACAGCTTGTAGCCGAAACGATACTGGTCCTTCGGGCTGACGCTGATCACCCGGGTCGGCCGGCCCATGACCCGTCCAGGCGGGAGTGATTCCATCTTATAGAAGTCATCGACGTCGGCGTTGAACTGCGGCAACGAGCCAAGGAAGGGATTCTTTTCGCGACGCGGTTCGACGATGACGGTTTTTTGATCCGGCAGATAGCAGGTCAGCTCCTCATTGGTGCGCACGAACTCGCGCCCGGAGCCGTCGAGCGACAGCAGGCGCTCGGTGACCCGGCCGCCCTGCACGCGATGCACGATGCGCAGAGTTTCCACCTGTCCCTGGCTCAGGTGAAAAAAAGTGCCGTCGTAGTTGCGGTTGGCCAGGGCCTCGTTCATGCGCGTAAGCCAGGCGCGCGGTTCATCCGAACGCCCCGCGGCCTGCGCGCCCGCACCCAGCACCAGCGCGGTGAGCGCCACGCAAGAGAGCCTACGAAACGGCGACAGCATCACGGCGTATCGGAGCCGGGGGCGCCGGAACCCGAGGTCGCGGCGCGCCCGGTGCGAGATTTGTCACCGCCAGCCGCCGGCGAGAGGTCCGGCTCGGCCAACTCCGCCGGCGACACCGCATCGGCCTGATCCGACACCAGCCCTGAGAGCACGTTGCGCTGGCCCAGCGCCGAGGAGTACTTGCTGTGCGCCAGCACATAGCTGGTCAGCCGCGTCGGCGGCAACGCCGCGAGGTTTTCGGCCGCCACCGCCGGCACGGTATAAGACAGCGCTTCGCGCGAACGGTCGCTCTTGAGTGCAGGCGAGGATGCCAATTGAACCGGGGCCAGCATACGCGGTGCCGAGACCGGTGAGGTGGCCGCGGTCAACGGCACCGAAGTGTGCCGTTCGACCGACACCACCGCCACGGCGGCCACCCCGGCTGCCACCGCCGCGCCGGCAATCGGTCGCCACCAGCGCCGCGCGCGCGCCGCCGTGGTCGCCACGGGCTTCAATGCGGGCTCGCCGTCGATGCGCCGGTTGATGCCGGCCACAAGGCTCCGTGGCCACGGGCCGCTGTTCGGATTGCGTACCACTTCGCCCAAGAACGCGTACCGTCCGAAAGCCGCGCGCAGTTCCTCATCACGCGACAGCCGCTTGAGCAACAGCTCGGTTTCCGATTCAGGGAGTTCACCATCCAGGAACGCGGAGATCTGCTCACGAATTTGTTCGCTCATGAATCCTCGGGCCGGCCAAGGCCTCCGTCGAAAATGGGCCGCAGTTTCTTGTCAATCGCCTCGCGCGCGCGGAAGATCCGCGAACGCACGGTGCCCACCGGGCAGTCCATAGTCTGGGCAATTTCCTCGTAACTCAAACCATCGAGTTCGCGCAACACGATGGCGGTGCGCAGATCCTCAGGCAAGTGCTCGATGGCCTGGTTGACCGTGTCGCGAATCTCGTCGGTCAGGAGCAGAGCCTCGGGGGTCTCGGATTCGGCCAGGCGCGCCTGCAGGTCGTATTGCTCGGGGTCCTGCAAATCCAGGTCGTAGTCCATGGGCCGGCGCTTGTTGGCCACCAGCGCGTTCTTGGCGGTATTGATGGCGATGCGATACAACCAGGTATAAAAAGCGCTGTCGCCGCGGAACGAGGCAAGCGCCCGATACGCTTTGACAAACGCCTCCTGGGCGATGTCCTCGGCTTCGTGAGCATCGTGCACGTAACGCATGATCAACTTCAGCACCTTGTGCTGGTAGCGCATGACCAACAAATCGAACGCAGCGCGCTCGCCCCGCTGGACTCTTTCGACCAGTTTGAGGTCGGTCTCCTCAACAGCCACGGATGACCCCGAACCGGCCAGCGTGCCTTCCAGCCTGTCCGCGTAGACTGCCGGGATTTGAAAAAGTTCGCCGGTAACGGTACGGCCTGCGCGAGAAAAACGAGCGGCCCATCACGATTGCGGCAGACCACGCAAACGGCGGCCCTCGAGCGTGAACAGCACCCGCAGGCGCCGCGCCGTCGCGGCGTCACTTACCATATGCGGCAGCAACAACACCCAGGGCCGGTCCCAGCGTGCGAAGACACCGCGGCGAAACACCAACAGCACCGCCGAGCCCGCGCGGCGCGAGCGCGGGTGGAGCCGCGCCTCGGCGCAACGGCCATCGGCGCGCCACAGGCACCACCGGTCCCCTCCCCGCCACTCGAGGCTCCACAACGCCCGCCCGCGCCCGTACCACAGGCCGCGCAGCGCGCGCGCACCGACCATTCCGAGCGCGACCAGGCAGGCGGCGCTCAGCAGGGGCGATGCCCGGCAGCTGAGAATGGAAGCCGCGGCCGCGAACACCGCCGCGCCCCCCGCCAGCAGTTGCAATCGGGACGGCACAAGCTCGAAACGAATCGAGGATGGCATGGCCACGCCGAGCTCTCAGTGAGCAGGACCGGGTCGGACGATGCGTGCGATCAGCGCCACCTGCTCGGCGTTCGACGGCTGCTCCTGTCCCAGTACATAGGCGTAGAGCACGGGGTCCTGCAACTCCAACAGCTCGCGGAACAGTCGTTGCTCGGCGGGGCTCGCCCCACCGTAATGGCGCTCCAAATAGCCTCCCAACAACCGGTCCAGCTCGCGCATGCCACGGCGGCATCGCCAGCGCAGGCGTCCGAACTCCGGGTCGGACCGATGCGGGTTCATCACACCTGGCGCTCGAGCATCAACTGCTTGATCGCCCCGATGGCCTTGGCTGGATTCAGGTCCTTCGGACAGTCCTTTGTACAGTTCATGATGGTGTGGCAGCGATACAGCCGGAAGGGATCCTCCAGCTGATCCAGGCGCTCGCCCGTGGCCTCATCGCGACTGTCCACGATCCAGCGATAGGCAGCCAGCAGGACGGCCGGTCCCAGGTAGCGGTCGCTGTTCCACCAGTAACTCGGACAGCTGGCGGAGCAGCAGGCGCACAAGATGCACGCGGAAGGTCGATCGACACGTTCCTGATCCTCCTTGGTCTGCAGGCGCTCACGGTCCGGGGGGGGCGGTGTGCGGGTCTGCAGCCAGGGTTTGATCGAGGCATACTGCGCGTAGAAATCGGTGAGGTCGGGCACCAGGTCCTTGATGACGGGCATGTGCGGCAGCGGATAGATACTCACATCGCCCCGTACCGAGTCGCAGGCGGTGATGCAGGCCAGGCCGTTGCTGCCGCCGATGTTCATGGCGCAGGAGCCGCAGATACCCTCGCGGCAGGAACGGCGGAAGGTCAGCGTGGAATCGACCTCGTTCTTGATCTTGATCAGCGCGTCCAGCACCATCGGCCCGCAGTCGTCCATGTCCAGCGAATAGCTGTCGATGCGCGGGTTCTCACCCGAATCCGGGTCGAAGCGGTAGATCTTGAAAGTGCGCACGTTCTTCGCGCCGGCGGGGGCGGGAAACACCCTGCCGTTGCGGTTGATGCGGGAATTGGCGGGAAGGAAAAACTCGACCATCGCGACGACTCTCCAGCAGCTCGTTCAGTAAGTGCGCGCCTTGGGGGGAATGCTCTGCACCTCGTCGGTCAAGGTGTTCAAGTGCACGGCGCGGTAACCGATGCGCGTGTGCCCGCGTCCATCCACCCAGCACAGTGTGTGCTTGAGCCAATTCACATCGTCGCGCTCGGGAAAATCCTCGCGCGCCTGCGCGCCGCGGCTCTCCTTGCGGTTCTCGGCCGAATGGAGCGTGGCCACCGCTTGCCTAAGCAGATTGTCCAGCTCGAAGGTCTCGATCAGATCGGTGTTCCAGACCAGCGAACGATCCGCCACGCGCACGTCGGCGAAAGAATCGAACACCGCCGCCAGCTTGACCTTGCCCTGGTTCAGCGTCTCGCCGGTGCGAAACACCGCGGCGTCCGCCTGCATGGTGCGCTGCATGTCGCTGCGCACCTCGGCAGTGAGCCGGCCGCCCTTGGCGTTGCGCAGCCGGTCCAGGCGCGCTACGGCCGCCTCCGCCACATCGGGTTTGAAGGGACGATGCTTGGTGCCGGCCTCGAGCGTGGCCGCGCAGTGATGCGCGGCGGCGCGGCCGAACACCACCAGGTCCAGCAGCGAATTCGAACCCAGCCGATTGGCGCCGTGCACCGAGACGCAGGCCGCCTCGCCCACCGCCATCAAGCCGGGAACCACGGCTTCGCGGCCAGAGGAATCGAGCGTCATGGCCTCGCCGTGCACATTGCAGGGAATGCCGCCCATGTTGTAGTGCACCGTGGGCAGCACCGGGATGGGTTCCTTGTTCACATCCACGCCGGCGAAAATGCGCGCGGTCTCGGCGATGCCGGGCAGGCGCTCCTTGATGACTTCCGGGCCCAGATGTTCCAGATGCAGGTGGATGTGGTCCTTGAGCTTGCCCACGCCGCGGCCTTCGCGAATCTCGATGGTCATGGAGCGGCTGACCACGTCGCGCGAGGCCAGGTCCTTGGCATTGGGCGCATAACGTTCCATGAAACGCTCGCCGGTCGAGTTGGTGAGATACCCGCCCTCGCCGCGCGAGCCTTCGGTGATCAGACACCCGGCGCCGTAGATGCCGGTGGGATGGAACTGCACGAACTCCATGTCCTGCAGCGGGAGCCCGGCGCGCAGTACCATGCCGCCGCCATCACCGGTGCAGGTATGCGCCGAGGTGCAGGAGAACCAGGCACGGCCGTAGCCGCCAGTGGCGAGGATGGTGCGATGCGCGCGGAAGCGATGCAGCGTGCCATCCGACATGTCCAGCGCCAGCACGCCGCGGCACTCGCCGTTTTCCATCAAAAGGTCGAGGGCGAAGTATTCGATGAAGAACGTGGCGTTGTGCTTGAGCGACTGCTGGTACAGCGTGTGCAGCATGGCATGGCCGGTGCGATCCGCTGCCGCGCAAGTGCGCTGCGCCGTACCCTTGCCAAAGTGCGTGGTCATGCCGCCGAAGGGGCGCTGGTAGATAAGGCCGGCCTCGGTGCGCGAGAACGGCAAGCCGTAGTGCTCCAGCTCGATCACCGCTGCCGGCGCCTCCTTGCACATGAATTCGATGGCATCCTGGTCACCCAACCAGTCCGAGCCCTTGACCGTGTCGTACATGTGCCAGCGCCAGTCGTCCTCGCCCATGTTGCCCAGCGCCGCCGAGATGCCGCCCTGCGCCGCCACCGTGTGACTGCGGGTGGGAAACACCTTGGTGAGGCAGGCGGTGGACAGGCCGGCCTCGGCCAGGCCGAAGGTGGCGCGCAGACCCGCGCCGCCCGCGCCCACCACGACGACGTCATAGGTGTGGTCGGTGAAGGAATAGTCGCTCATGAGAAATGGTTTCCGAATGCGATGCGCAGCAGCGCGAACACACCGGCGGCGGCCGCCAGCATGTGCGCGAGACGCGAAAGAACCAGGCCCGTGATTTTCGCCGCCGGAGCGTGCACGTAGTCCTCGATCACCACCTCCACGCCCAGGTAGGAGTGATGCGCGCCGGCCAGCACCAGGAGCAACGCCAGCAAGGTGTTCAGGGGTTGGCGCAGAAAGCCGACCACCGCTTCATGATCGAGGCTCCCCAGCGCCGCCAGAGACAGCACCAGCCACAGGCAGAGCGGTACCAGCGCCACGGCACCGACGCGCTGCGCCCACCAGTGCGTCACACCTTCCCGCGCCGAGCCCAGGCCCAGCACCCTTCCGAGCGGAGATCGCAGACTCATGCCAGCACCCAGACCAAAAGACCCAACGTCAGGATCACGGTACCGGCGAACACCAGCCAGCTGGTGCGCCTCGCTGTGGATTTGTCGAACCCCAATCCCGCGTCCCACAACAGGTGGCGCACGCCGGTGAGCAGATGGAAGGACAGCGAGGCGCCGACCCCGAGCAGCAGCAGCACGCCCAGCGGCCCGCGCAGCAACCGCGCCACGCAGGCGTAGCTTTCCGAACCCGAAGCCACCGCCATCAGCCAGATGCATAGCAGCGCGAAGGCGGCGGTGAGGATGAGGCCCGTCATGCGATTGAGAATCGATGACAGCATGGTCGCCCGCCAGCGGTAGACCTGCAGGTGGGGCGAAAGCGGCCGTGAGGGAGTAGCCATGCGTAATCCTGATTGATGCAAGCTTCAAAAATCGATGCAGCGGCCGCGCAATTCCCAGTCGCCGAAGCGCGTGGGCTCCGGCCCCTGCCGCCCGCCGATCTCGCGCGGCGGCGGCTTTCCAGTTGCGGGTTGCGGGCCTTCCAGCGCTACGTCGGGCGGGTCTCGGTGTGGATCTTCTGCCTCATCCATGACCGCAAATTTTGCCAGAAAACAGGCCTCGACCACCAGCGCACGCAGCGCCGATATCCACGCACACCTCGGCAACGCGTGAGTTGACAAGACCCGAAACGCGGCTTTTGATGTCCAGATGACCTCTGTCGCTGGTTCACTTGACTATCTGGGCGTCCTGGAACTGGGTGGCGCCGATGCGATCGGCTTCCTGCAGGGACAGATCACCAACGATGCGCGTCGCCTCGCCGGCGGCGAATGCATCCTGGCCGCGCTGTGCACCCCACAGGGACGCGTCATCGCGCTGATGCGTGCCTTCCTCGCGAACGGGCGCGTGCTGGCGCTGCTGCCGCGCGAGCTGATCGCGGGTGTGCACGAGGGTCTGCGCCGTTACGTGCTGCGCGCCAAGGTCACACTGAGCGACCGGAGCGAGGATCTCAAGGTGGTGGGCCTGCCGGAAGCGCGCCGGTTGGGAGAGGTTGGCCTGGCACCGCCACCGCCGGGCCAGGCGCTTACGCAGGAGGGGCTCAACCTGACCGCGGTACCGGGCGATGCCGCACGCGCCTTGGTGATTGGCAGCGAGCAGCTATTGAACGAACGATTGCCCGGCTGGCGCGAGCAGCGCGATTTCGAGTCGCGCTGGAAGCTGGCCGACATCCGCGCTGGGCTCCCACAGGTGTACGCCGCCACGCGCGAGACCTTCGTGCCGCAAATGCTGAACCTCGATCTGCTGGACGGCATCCGCTTCGACAAGGGTTGCTACACCGGCCAGGAGATCGTGGCCCGTACCCAGCACCTGGGCCGAATCAAGCGTCGCCTATTCATCCTCGACCTACCCGCTGGCGACTACCACGTCGGCGATACGCTGCGCCTGGATGATGGCCGCGGCGGCCGGCTGGTGGAGTACGCCTCGGTGGATGGCGCGCACCAGGGGCTGGCGGTGTTCAGTCTGGAACCGGGCGGCGACCTCGTGAGCGGCGATACCGAAGCCGGCTCCGCGCGCCTGCCGGCCGGCGCCGCACGACTCGCCGCGAGCCCGTGACGCTGAACCCGACCCATCGGGCTCACCCGCATGTCTTCCCGCATGCCCCTCACGGTGCGCGGCGCTCGCGCACTACAGATCGACCAGTTCGACCTCCTGCGGCTCGATCGTACGCCCCAGAAAACGCGAACCCACTTGCGCGAACCGTGCGGCGCCATCGGTGGCGAGCCAGGTGAGCTTGCCGCTGCCGCGAGCAGCGCCGGTGCCGCCCAGCGCGGTGGCCACCTCGGCCGCAGTGGTCTCCGCCGAGTCGACCAGGGCGGTGTCCGCGGGAATCGCCGCGCGGATCACCGGCCGCAGCAGCGGGAAATGCGTGCACCCCAGCACCAGCACATCGGGCCGCTCCACCGTCTCGAACAGCGGCGCGAGATAGCGGCGCGCGACTGCCTCGGCCACCGGCCCTTCTGTCCAGCCCTCCTCCGCCAGCGCGACGAACAGCGGACAGGCCAGGGCGCGCACCCGCGCCTCCGGCGCACGCGCGTGGATTTGCAACTCGTAGGCCCGGCCCTGCACCGTGGCCGGGGTTGCGATGACGGCGATGCGGCGGCTCGCCGTGGCGCGCACCGCGGCAATCGCACCCGGCTCGATCACGCCGAACACTTGAAGTTCCGGATGCGCGGCGCGCAGCGCCGGCAAAGCCGCCGCCGAGGCCGTGTTGCAGGCCACCACCAGCGCGCGCACGCCGCGCGCGATCAGCACGCGCGCGCATTGCAGCGAGTAGCGCTCCACGGTCTCGCGGCTCTTGCTGCCATAGGGCAGACGCGCGGTATCGCCGAGATAGATGAAATCCTCGCCGGGGAGCCGCGCCTGCAGCGCGCGCAGCACCGTGAGCCCGCCTACTCCGGAGTCGAACACGCCGATGGGACGGACGTCCCGTTCCCGTGCCACCACGCCCGATCAGCCTTCCGGCCGCATGTGCGGGAACAGCAACACGTCGCGGATCGAGGCCGAATCGGTGAAGAACATCACCATGCGATCGATGCCCACGCCCAGGCCGCCAGCGGGCGGCATGCCGTATTCCAGCGCGCGCACGTAGTCGGCATCGTAGTACATGGCCTCCTCGTCGCCGGACGCTTTGCGCGCCACCTGCTCCTTGAAGCGCTGCGCCTGCTCCTCGGCATCGTTGAGCTCGGAGAAGCCATTGGCGTACTCGCGCCCCGCGATGAAGAACTCGAAGCGGTCGGTGATGAACGGATCGGCGTCGTTCCTTCGCGCCAGCGGCGACACCTCGGTCGGATACGCATGGGCGAACGTCGGCTGCAGCAGATGCTGCTCACCGTTGTGCTCGAAAATCTCAATCTGCAGCTTGCCCGCACCATCGCCGGGTTGGTAGGGAATTTTCATGGCATCGCACACGCCGCGCAGGTAACCCACCTCGCGCAGCCGCTGGGCGTCGAGCCCCGGGTTGTGGCGCAGGATGATCTGCTCGATGGTCAGGCGCTGGAACGGCGGCCCCAGATCGTAGTCCACGCCCTGGTAGCGCACCACGCGCGAGGAACTCTGCCTGGCAGCGCCAGCAGGGCCCGATGGCTCCGGCGCCGCGGCGGATGCGCCTACCGGCGCCGAGGCTAGCAGATCGGCCACGCCGCGAAACATGTCCTCCACCAGACGCATGATGTCATCGCAATCCACATACGCCTGGTACAGCTCCAGCATGGTGAATTCCGGGTTGTGCCGAGTGGAGAGTCCCTCGTTGCGGAAATTGCGATTGATCTCGTATACCCGGTCGAAGCCGCCCACGGTGAGCCGCTTCAGGTACAGCTCCGGCGCGATGCGCAGGTACATGTCCAGGTCGAGCGCGTTGTGGTGGGTCTTGAACGGCCGCGCCACCGCGCCGCCGGGAATGGTCTGCAGCATCGGCGTTTCGACTTCCAGAAAATCGCGCGCGTCGAGAAAATTACGTAAGGATTGCACGATGCGCGAACGCGTGCGAAACACACGCCGGCTGTCCTCGTTCATGATCAGATCGACGTAGCGTTGGCGGTAGCGCAGCTCGGTGTCAGCGATGCCGTGCCACTTGTCGGGTAGCGGGCGCAGCGACTTGGTCAGCAGCCGCAAGCTGTCCACCTTGACGCTGAGCTCGCCGGTCTTGGTGCGAAACAGCGTGCCTTGCGCACCCAGGATATCGCCCAGGTCCCAGGATTTGAAATCCTCGTAAACCTCGCCCAGCGTATCGCGCAGCAGGAACAGCTGGATATCCCCGCTTCCATCCTCCAGTCTTGCGAAGCTAGCCTTGCCCATCACACGCTTGGCCCGCAGCCGCCCGCCCACGGACACGCGCAGGCCTCGCGCCTCCAGCGCGGCCGGCTCCTCATCGGCGTAGCGGCGTTGCAGCTCGGCGGCCAGCGCATCGCGCCGAAAATCGTTGGGAAAAGCCTGGCCGCGCTCGCGCAGGCGCGCAAGCTTGGCGCGCCGCTCGGCGATCAGGTGGTTGTCGTCTTGGTCGCTCATAAGCCCTGCTTCAGACTCGCCTGCATGAATGGATCCAGCCCGCCGTCCAGCACCGCGGTGGTGTTGCCGATCTCAACGCCGGTACGCAGATCCTTGATGCGCGACTGGTCGAGCACGTAGGAGCGGATCTGGTTGCCCCAGCTCACGTCGGACTTGGAATCCTCCAGCACCTTGGCGGCGGCATTGCGCTTGTTGAATTCCAGCTCGTACAGCTTGGCCTTGAGCATTTTCATGGCGGTGGAGCGGTTCTTGTGCTGGCTGCGCTCGCTCTGGCAGGCAACGACAATACCGCTGGGCGCGTGCGTGAGCCGCACCGCCGATTCGGTCTTGTTGACGTGCTGGCCGCCGGCGCCGCTGGAGCGGTACACGTCCATCTTGATATCGGCGGGGTTCACCTCGATGTTGATGTCATCGTCCACCTCAGGTGAGACGAACACCGAAGCGAAGGAGGTGTGGCGGCGGTTGCCCGAATCGAACGGCGACTTGCGCACCAACCGGTGCACGCCGGTCTCGGTGCGCAGCCAGCCGTAGGCATAGTCACCCTGAATCATCAAGCTCGCGCCCTTGATGCCGGCCACCTCGCCGTCGCTCTGGTCGATGATCTCGGTCTTGAAACCGTGCGCATCGGCCCATTTCAGGTACATGCGCAGCAGCATCTGCGCCCAGTCCTGCGCCTCGGTGCCGCCAGCTCCGGCCTGGATGTCCAGGAACGCGTTGTGCGAGTCCATCTCGCCGGGGAACATGCGCTGGAATTCCAGCGCCTCCACCTCGCGCGCAAGACCGTTCACGTCGTTTTCGATTTCGGCGGCGGCCTTGAGATCGCCATCGCCCTCGGCCAGGTCCAGCAGTTCGGCGCTGTCGGCGAATCCCCGGCTCAGGCGCTCGAGCCCCCCCACCACGGCATCGAGCTTGGCGCGCTCCTTGCCGAGTTCCTGCGCGCGCGCCGGATCGTTCCACACATTGGGCTGTTCGAGCTCGCGCTCCACTTCCTGCAGGCGCTCGCGCTTGCGGTCGTATTCAAAGATACCCCCGGAGGGATTGGGTGCGGTCCTCGAGATCTTTTATCTGGCGTTTGATCTGGTTGATTTCCATGCGAACGATGGTAGCACAGGCTCACAGCGCCACGAGGCAGCTGCTGTTGAGCTGCACGCGCTCCACGCCCTCGTATTCGTTCACCTCCAGCCGGTACAACAGGCGCACTCGCGCGCCGGCGCGCACCCGTGCATCGTCGAATTCGCTCCCCAGGTAGCCGAAGTGAATGGCCGCAAGCTCAGCGCCGCCGCCGGCGCGCAGGCGCATTTTCAGGTGACGCTCGCCGACCAGCCGCGAGTCCAGCAGCTCGAACTCGCCGTCGAACTGCGGTTCGGCGAAGCCCTGCCCCCACGGGCCGCCGGCGCGCAGCGCGCGCGCCGTGTCGAGCGCGAGGTGCGTCGCTTCCAGCTCACCGTCTGAGTAGCGCACCGGCCGCAGCGCGTCCGCGCCGCGATGCCGGCGCACCGTGGCATCGAAGGCGGCGCGAAAGTCCTCCAGTCGCGCGGCCGGCAGCGTGAGGCCGGCCGCCATCGCATGACCGCCGAACTTGTCCAGGAGCCCCGGGTGCGCGGTGGCCACGGCATCGAGCACATCGCGAATGTGCACGCCCTCCACCGAACGCGCCGAACCACGCAGGGCATCGGCCTCGGCGGGCGCGAACGCGATCACCGGCCGGTGCAGCCGATCCTTCAACCGGCCGGCGACCAGCCCGACCACGCCGGGATGCCAGTCCGGATCGAACAGGCACAGAGCCGCGGCCGGCGAACCGCCAGCGTCCCGCGCCAACAGATCAGTCGCGATGCGCACCGCCTCCTCCTGCATGCGCGCCTCGATGTCGCGCCGTTGCGCATTGAGTTCGGACAACTGCCGCGCGAGGGGCGCCGCCGCTTGCGGCGAATTTGCCAGCAGGCAATCGATCCCCAGACGCATGTCGGTGAGCCGGCCGGCGGCATTCAGGCGCGGCGCCACGGCGAATCCCAGGTCCGCGGTGCCGGCGGTGGCGATGCGCCGTCCCGCAGCTTCGAACAAGGCGCGGATACCCGGCACGCAGCGGCCGGCGCGGATGCGTGCCAGTCCCTGGTGCACCAGCACGCGATTGTTGCGATCCAGCGGCACGAGGTCGGCCACCGTGCCGAGCGCCACGAGATCGAGGAGCGTGGCGGGGTTGAACACGCCGGGCAGGCGCCGGCTCAGCGCCGCCATGACGTAGAAGGCCACGCCCACTCCGGCCAGATACCGGCTGGGAAAGCCGGATGCGGGCAGGTTCGGGTTCACGATCACCGAGGCGGCCGGCAATTCACGTCCGGGCAGATGATGATCCGTGACCAGCACCGCAACACCGGAGGCGCGCGCCAGCGCCACGCCCTCCAGGCTCGCCACGCCATTGTCCACGGTCACGATCAGCGAGGGCCGGCGCTCGATGGCCGCCCGCACGATCGCCGGCGTCAATCCATAGCCGAAGCGGAACCGGTCGGGCACCATGAAATCCACGTGCGAAAATCCAAACCCGCGCAGAGCGCGTACCATCAGCGCCGTGCTGGTGGCGCCGTCGGCATCGAAGTCACCGACGATGAGCACGCGCCCCTGCTCGCGATGCGCCAGCAGCAGCTCCGCCGCTTCCTGCACGCCCTCGAGCGAGCCCACCGGCAGCAGCCGGTCGAGGTCGAGGATCAGCTCCTCAGGCGTTTCGATGCCGCGCGCGCGGTACACGCGCGCCAGCACCGGATGCACGGCCGGCCAGTCGCGCACCGCGCCGGATTCGCGGCGCCGGATTTCAATCGTCATGCTCGAAATACTCCCACCAGGGCCGTTCGCGGCGCGCAAACCAACGCCGCGGCAGGCGCCGCAGCGAATAGCGCAAGCAGCCGGCGCTCAGGTGCACCTCACCGCCCGTGCGCACGGCCGGCCGCAGCGCCGCGGTCATCGCAGCGATGCCATTTGAAAATGCTGTGCTCTGCTCGCCGACCACGATCAGACGCGAGTCCTGGGCACGCGAGGGTACCAGGTGCCGGTGCTCCAGGCCGCCGCGCGACGTCGGCTCGTCCTGCGCGCGCGCGCGCGGCTGGTGCGCCAGGCCCTCGCGTCGAAGCAGCTCGTCCCGCGCCGGGGCATGCCGCTTCCAGGCATCGAATATCTCGTCCTGGCCCGTGATCTCGACGGGCAGCGGCGGCAATTGCGGCTGTACTTCGGCCGCGCCCCAGGGCCAGAGCATGGTGATGGGCGGTTCTCCTGCGTCGAGCCGCGCCCGATTCACCGGGTGATCGAACAGCCATAGCTGCGTCTCGCTCGACCACGCCAGCAGCCGGGCGGCGCCGTTCCCCCGCCGCCGGGCATGACGCAGATCGCGGCCCAGGAGTGTCGCGGGATCGGCGCCCCGAAATTGGAAGTCTGTGTCCGACCACAGCAGCAGCTCACCCTGGCGGCCCGCGATCAGCCGCGGGCGGCCGGGTCCTTCCAGTTTCGCGCCATGATCCGCCGCCAACGCGCGAGCTTCGTCGACGCTCAGGCGCAGCACGCCGCCCGCGGGCAGGCGCACGCTGCTCAACGTAGCCTGGGTGTGCAAGGGCGTGGCGAGCAGCAGATATCCCTGCACGGGAACGGGAACCGCATCGGCACCCTGCAAGGCGATCGCGGCCGCGCCCAGCCGCGGCGCGCCGGCGGGCTGTAGCTGCGCCTGCGCATCGTCGCGCCAATCCTCGATGCTCACGGGCGCAGGCGCGATGGCCAGCAGGCGCTCCAGAACCGCGTCCCGACGCCGCTCACCCGCCTCCAGCGCCAAACGCACATACAACCCCGCCAAATCCGCCTCGCCGACTCCGCCGAACACCTGCCCAATGCAGTAAGGTATGAGTCATGCGCTTTGCCGCCGACTCGCATCCCGAAGGCTACCTCATCAGAAGCTATGGCGAGAGCGCGTTGACGATCCGCGATGCCACCTATCGTCACGCGATCCTGATCAGCGCCACCCAGCTGCTGCCGCTGCCGGAGCTGCGGCGCGCCGCCTCGCTGTCGGAGCGCGAGGCCCAGGCGCTGCTCGCCATGGAACCGCACATCGTGCTGGTGGGCTCGCCTCACCCTGACGATTGGCCCAGCGCGCAATGGCGCACCAGCTTTCTGCAGCGTGGGGTGGGCGTCGAGATCATGAACACTGGTGCGGCGTGCAGGACTTACAACGTGCTGATGTCGGAACGTCGGTCGGTGGCGGCGGTGCTCATTCCTTGACCTTCCTTCACGCCCGCCACACACGCTAGGCAGCGCCGAGAATTTTCCTTACCTGACGGGCTCGAAGAGCGCCGCATGAAAAAACTGCAGGGCGTGAAAGAAAGGCTCGAGCGTCGAAAGTGGCTTGGTAACTACTTTAGGAATCTTGTTCTTGTTCTTGTTTTTCTTATTCGCTTGGATCTCGACGCATGCGCTGGCTTCTTTCAACACCCTGCGAGTGGACTCGTCTTTAACCCTTTAGGAGATTCACTGTCTGCTAACGCCGACAGTTAAGCATACTCGCGGCAAAATCGCCAAGCCATCTGCGGCAAGCGTGATATCCCATAGGTTATACATATGGTTAGGCATGTTTTCGAGAAATAACTTTCAGCGTAGATAGTGCCATACGTCCGCCTCGGGCATCGGCACGCCCTAGCGCTGCAACCCCGGCAACAGCGGCACGAAACTCACGGCGCCCAGCACCTCCTGCACCATGCGCTGTTCGCGGCGGGTATAGCGCATGAGTTGTTGCCGGCCTTCCGGCCCCACCGGCGCCACCAGCCTTCCGCCCACGGCAAGCTGTTCGAACAGCTTGGGCGGCACTTCCTGCGGCGCTGCCGTCACCAGGATTCCATCGAACGGCGCACGCGCAGGCCAGCCGACATTGCCGTCATCGTGCCGGAAACTCACGTTGCGAATGTTCAGTTCGCGCAGCGTGCGCCGCGCCCGGGTCACCAGCGCCACGATGCGCTCGATGGTGTACACATGGCCCACCAGCGGTGCGATCACCGCGGTCTGGTAGCCGCAGCCGGTGCCGATTTCCAGCAGCCGATCGATCGGTCCGCCCGCCAACACGGCCTCGGTCATGCGCGCGACGATGTAGGGCTGGGAAATCGTCTGGCCGAAACCGATGGGCAGTGCCGTGTCCTCGTAGGCGCGGCTGGCCAGCGCCTCGTCCATGAACAGATGCCGCGGCACTTGGCGGATGCGATCCAGCACCCGCAGATTGCAAATGCCCTGCTCCTGCAGGCGCTGCACCAGCCGCTCGCGTGTGCGCGCCGAGGTCATACCGATGCCGTTCACGCGCGGATCGCTCATGGCTCGAAGGACTTGCCGAACCAGTTTTCCAGATCGGCGAGCGTCGAGTGGCGGGTCATGTCAATGTGCAGCGGGGTCACCGAAGCGAAGCCCGCGGCCACCGCATGAAAATCCGTGCCGGGCCCGGCATCCTGCCCGGCGCCAGAGGGCCCGACCCAGTACACGTTGCGTCCATGCGGATCCTTGGCGCGCACGATGCGTTTGCTGCGATGGCGCATGCCCAGTCGGGTGACGCGGATGCCCTTCAGGGCGCCGGGCGGCAGATCGGGCACGTTCACGTTGAGAATGGTGGCCGGCGGCAGCGGATGCTGCATCAGGCGCTTGACCATGGACACCGCCACCTGCGCGGCGCCGGCGAAATTCTGCGGCGAGCCGGGCTCCAGCACCAGCGACACCGCAATGGCCGGCAGCCCCAGGAAGCGCCCCTCGATGGCCGCCGCCACCGTGCCCGAATACAGCACGTCATCGCCCAGGTTGGCGCCGTGGTTGACGCCGGAGACGACGATGTCGTGCTCGAACTCGAACAGCCCGGAGATGGCCAGGTGCACGCAATCGGTGGGCGTGCCGTTGACATAGAAGGAGTCGGTGTCGAAGCGCGCGGCGCGCAGCGGCACGTCCAGGGTCAGGGAGTTGCTGGCACCGCTCCGGTTGCGGTCGGGAGCGACGATGCTGACATTGCCAAGCGCCTTGATGGCGGAGGCAAGCGCGGCCAGGCCGTTGGCGCGATAGCCATCGTCATTGGATAGGAGGATCTTCACTCTGTCGGTCGCGTATATTTTACACGGCACTATACTGCATCATCGCAACTGCCGGGAACCGATCAACCCCGTTACTCACGCATGAAAGACCCCGACCGACACGGCGAACCATCCGATGAGGATGCGCAGGCATTCCGCTCGGCCATGCACGGCGTGAAGCCGTTGCAAAGCAGCGCCGCGCCCCGGCCGGCCGCGCCACGCAAGCGCCGCAGGCGCAAGCCCGACGCCGATGATCCCGCCGCAGCGCCGCCGCCGGTCGAGTCCGAGGTGCTGCCGGAACAGCAGCTCGAGTTTCGCCGACCGGGAGTACAGGACCAGTTGTTGCGCAAGCTGCGCCGCGGCCTGATCGCGCAACAGGCCGAAGCCGACCTGCACGGGCTCACCCTACAGGAGGCCTGGGATCACCTGGACGAGTTCATCACGGCGGCTCGCACCGGCGGCATGCGCTGTGTGCGCGTGATTCACGGCAAGGGCTACCGCTCCGGCGCGCGCGGTCCCGTGCTCAAGAGCGCGGTGAACGCCTGGCTGCGTCACAACCACGATGTCATCGCCTTCGTCTCGGCGCGCACCATCGATGGGGGTACCGGGGCGGTGTATGTGTTGCTGCGGGCTTGAAAGGCGGTTATGCGGCGTCGAAACTGCACATGAAGCTTCTCTAACGGCTCTCCGTTGTAACGCGGCGTCCGACGCCAATCTACGGGGCTGCGCAGATATTTACCTTGCCAACATCCACAATACCCACCTCATAACGCCGACCAGCACGAAATTTCGCAGTGAAGGCAAGATCCCCGATCTCAAGTGTCCTACGAACGCGCATCGACCACGTGGTCACTAGTAGACAAAACGGTGGCAATTTCCTGCGAACTGACATCGCAGCGACTGGATGCTCGTGTAACTCTAAGAAGCGCTTGCAGTGAGCGACGATGCCCATCTATTACCTGCCGCAGATCATCTGCTGGCGCCCGCCGTGATGGCGGCGCGTTTACGGCGTGGAAGCGTTCGGAAGAGTCGCTGAGAGTGCTGGTCGATATGGCATCGGATCTGAAAGTCCGATATTCTTACCAAATCATGATCGATTGACACAAGGTATGGAAATGGTCGCAACAGCCACCCTGTCGAGCAAGTTCCAGATATCGATTCCCAAGGCCGTGCGTGACGAACAATGTTGGGAAGCCGGGCAGGAATTCGTGTTCATTCCCAAAGGCAAGGGTGTCCTGGTGATGCCCGTGCCTGAGCTGAAGCAGTTGGCGGGCATCGCCAAGGGCGCGCGCAAGGACGGCTACCGCGACCGCAAGGACCGCTACTGATGAGCAAACCGCTGCGCACCGTCGATACCTCGGCCTGGATCGAGTGGCTTACGGGAAGCGCAGTCGGAAAGAAGCTGGGCCATCAGTTTCCCGAAAAACTGCAGTGCATCGTGCCCACCATCGTGCAGTTGGAACTCTCGAAGTGGCTGATCCGGGAAGTGGGCGAGGAACAGGCCGACCATGTGATCGCGTACACTCAGAAATGCACAGTTGTGCCGCTCGATACCAGCATTGCATTGCTCGCTGCAGACCTGCACCGCGAGCATAAGCTGGCGACGGCCGATTCCATCGTCTATGCCACGGCACGCCACCAACATGCTGAACTGCTGACCTGTGATACCCATTTCGAGGGGCTGCCGGACGTGGCGTTATTCCCGAAGAAGGCATAGCTATTATAGCTGTGCCCGATCGGTCGCTTTCCGCTGCACTGAGGTAGGAAGGCGCGCCGTGGCGCTCAGGGCGGTGCTGTCAGGCTTAAATGAATCAATGCCAAGGATCACACAGGATAGTCGGTCATGGTCGCTGCCTTTGGTAGCAAGAAGGGCGTCCCTGCCCCGGT
>JAFEGC010000170.1 GCA_018240265.1 Pseudomonadota bacterium
TTTTTCGAGGAATTCGACGCGCGCTTCAATCTCGTGGCCGTCGACTACCTCATGTACCCCACCGAGGTGTTCACGGATATCTGGGAAGCCTATCCGGTGCTGCAAATCGTGGCCGTCGCGGCGATCCTAGCGCTGATCATCACCACCGGAATCCGTCGCCAGTTGGCGACGGGTTTCGAGCAGGCGCTGCCGCTGCGCGCCCGTTTCGGACCGCTGCTCGTGCACCTGCTGCTGCTCGGCATCGCCATTGCGTTCATTCCCAGTGGCTTGTTGGCCCATTCCGACAACCGCGTCGCCAACCAGCTGGCGCAGAACGGTCATTCCACGTTCTTCCGGGCGGCGCGCACCAGCGAGCTGGACTACCACGCCTACTACCGAACCCTGGCTCCCAAGGTCAATTTCGACCGGCTGGTACGCCAGCTCGGCAGCGGCGGCGGCCGTTTCACCCGGCTGGCCGAGGGGCGTCTGGACCGCGGCTTCGCGGCCAACCCCGCGGGCCTGGGCCGGCTGAACGTGGTCATCGTGATGAGCGAGTCCTTCGGCGCGGAGTTCAGCAAGCTCCATGGCGATGCGCGCGACCTGATGCCCAATTTCGACCGCTACGCACAGCAGGGCATCTGGTTCAGCAACGCCTATTCCTCCGGCACGCGCACCGTGCGAGGGCTCGAGGCCATCACCAGCTCGTTCCCGCCCACGCCCAGCGAGTCCATCGTGCGCCGGCCGGGAAACGACAACATCGCAACGCTGGGCAAGGTGCTGCGCGCGGCCGGCTATCACACCTCGTTCCTGTATGGCGGCAACGGCTACTTCGACAACATGAACGCCTTTTTCAGCGCCAACGGCTACCAGATCCTGGACCGCAGCAGCATCAGCCAGGTGCGCTTCGAGAACATGTGGGGAGTAAGCGACGAGGATCTGTTCGACCGCGCCCTGCAACACTTCGACGAGCTGGCCGCGAAGAGGCAACCGTTTCTCGCTCAGATCATGACCACCTCGAATCACAAGCCCTTCACCTTCCGCGCGGGCGTCCCCGGCGTACCGCCGGCCGGCGGCGGGCGCGCCGCGGGCGTGCGCTATGCGGACTTCGCGCTGGGCTATTTCCTGGAGCAGGCGCAGCGGCACCCCTGGTTCAAGGACACCGTGTTCGTGGTGGTGGCCGACCATGGCGCGCGCGTCTACGGCAAGGTGGAGATCCCGCTCAAGACCTACGAGATCCCGCTCATGATCTGGTCGCCTGCGCATATCAAGCCACAACGGGTGGACGTGCTCACCGGCCAGATAGACATTGCGCCGACGCTCCTGGGCCTGCTCGGCATTCCGTACACGGCGCCATTCTTCGGCCAGAACGTGCTGGCCCCGGACCCCGGGTCGCGCATTGCACTGTTCAACCACAATCATGACGTGGCGCTATACCGCGACGGCAAGATGGTGGTGCTGGGATTGCAGAAAAAGTCCACCACCTACCTGTATGACAAGGTGCGCAACAGCTTCACGCCGGCCGAGCGCGACCCGGAGCTGGAGGCCTTGGCCATCGCTTATTACCAGACGGCGTTCGAGCAGTTCCGCGCGCATCGCTACGAATGAGGCTGGTTGCGCGGTGATGCCCATGGTGTAGATCAGCCGATGCCGTCGCGCAAGATCACCGCTCACCGCTTACCTGGCGCCCGTTACCTGCTGGGCGCCTGCGCCCTGCTGGCCTGCGCGCCGGGACGCGCCATCGATGGCATGAACCTCAGCGTCGAGCGCTTCGCGCAGGCCGGCATCGAGGCCCGCGGCATCGAGCTTGCGCTGCGCATTCCCGATGCGCGCACGCTCAGCGCAACGCTGCGTATCGCCACGGCCCACCTCGGTGCCGACGCCGGCATCGTCCGCAACCTGGTGGTGCAATGCCCGGCGCTGATCGCCCAGGACTTTCTCTATCGCTGCGAGGATGCGCATATCGCCGGCCGTTTCGCCGAGGCGGGATTGCAGAGCCTGCGCGGCCGCCTGGAATGGAACCAGCGGCTGCGCAGGCTGCGATTCGCAGCCGCAGGGCTTACGCTGGCCGGCGGCCAACTGAATCTCGAAGGCGAATGGCGCGCTGCCGGCTGGAATCTGCGCGTGAATGGCAGTGCTCTGGGCCTTGCACCGCTGCGGCAACTGCTGGGCAAACGCCTTCCCGCCCTGCCTAGCTTGAGCATCGATGGCCGACTCGCCATGCTGAGCGCACAGGCCTCGGGCGGCGCGCAACTCGCCGCGCTCACGGCCGAGGTACGGCTGGAGGGCGTAAGCCTGGGCAATCCCGACGGCAGCATCGCCACGGATCAGATCGCCGCGCATCTCACGCTCAAGGGCACACGGCAGGCGGGACGCTGGCGCTTCGAGTCGGAGCTGAATTGCGAACACGGTGAGGCGCTGGCCGGCCGTTGGTACTGGAATTTCACCCAACAGCCGCTCACCGCCTCGATGAACGGTCGCGTGGACTCGCAGGGCATACAACTCGACCAGGCCCGGTGGCAGCTCGGCACATTCATGCGTGCGGCAGGACGAGCCGAGTTCGCCTTGAGCGGGAAAACACCTATCCATTCCCTGGCGCTGGACATCGCCGATCTCGACATGGCCGCCTTGCCAACCCAGACGCGCGACGGCCTGCTGGCCGGAAGCCCCGTGCCGCAATTGCAGGGCAGCGGTCATGTGCAGGGACATTTGGAAATCGAAAACGATGCGCCCACGATCGCCGATCTCACGTTCGCGAAGCTTGCGCTTGAGGACCGGCGCGCGGGTCTGGCCGTCGATGCGCTCTCGGGCAGGATCCGCTGGCAGAGTCTTGCACAACGCAAGCAAGCGCTGGCGGACAGCCAGGACACGCAGTCCGTTCTGTCCTGGAAGGCCGGCCTGCTGTACGGGGTGCGCGTCGGTGCCGCCCGCCTGCAATTCACCACCGCCAGCAGCGACGTGCGCCTGCTGCAAGGCACGCGCATTCCCATCCTGGACGGCGGCCTGGAGGTGCGGGTATTGCAGCTGCGGCGCATCGGCGATCCGGCCATGGCCATCCGCTTCGATGCCACGCTCGACCCCATCAGCGTGGCCGAGCTGTGCAAGGCCTTTGGCTGGCCGCAATTCTCGGGCACGCTGTCCGGGCGCATCCCTGATCTGGCGCTGGAGGCCGGCGTGCTGACCCTGGGCGGCGCGTTGCAGGCCGCCGTATTCGACGGCACGCTGCGCGTCCAGGACCTCAGGCTCAGCGATGCCTTCGGTGCCCGTCCGCGTCTTGATGCGAACGTGGAGTTCTCCCGTCTCGACCTCGCGGCCATCACCAGCGCCTTCGACGTCGGCCGCATCACCGGGCGGCTGGACGGACGCATCGGCGGGTTGGAGCTGGTGGGCTGGGAGCCGGTGGCCTTCGATGCGCACCTGTACTCCACGCCTGGCGACCGCAGCCGCCGGCGTATCAGCCAGCGCGCCGTGCAGAACATATCCAGCATCGGCGGCGGCATCGGCGCCACCGCCGCCCTGCAACGTAGCGCGCTGCGGTTTTTCCATGAATTCAGCTACGCCCGCATCGGAATTTCCTGCCGGCTGAAAAACGATGTGTGCCTGATGGACGGGGTGGAGCCGCATCCGCCCGGCTATTACCTGGTCAAGGGATGGGGCCTGCCGCGCATCGACGTGATCGGCAACTCGCGCCGCGTCGATTGGCCGCAGCTCCTCGCCACCCTGAAAGAGCTGCCCGAGTCCCAGGCCACCGTCGGCAAGTCCCCATGACTGCAGACGCCCGGTTTGTGCACATCGCACTGGACGCCGGCATCGACCGGCTCCGGCAAGTCTGCCGTGAACGTCGACACCCACGGGCTTTGCGTAACGGCGGCTTGACTCCGCGGCCCATCCCGTTCAGTTTGAGTTCACCTGCCCGGATGCAACATGCTCACGGGGGCTTGATCGAAAACCAGGAGTGGTCCATGAAGAAAATCGTCCTGTTCCATTGCGCCTTGCTGGCGGCGGTGCTGGCCGCCTGCGTCACCATCAACGTGTACTTCCCGGCAGCCGCCGCCGAGAAGGCGGCGGATCGCATCATCGGCGATGTGATCGGCAAGGCCGCGGGCACCGCACCCGAGAACAAGGACAGCTCTTCCGACAGCTCCAGCCCCACCGGCGCCGACGTCGGCCGGTCCGCGCCCTCGACGCGGGTCGCGCTGCGCGGAGTGCGACTCCTGGCCACCGGACTGGATCGGGTGCTGCGCCTGGCGGTGAGCCCGGCGCAGGCCGCAGCGCCGGACCTCGACGTCTCCTCCGCCGCGATCCGTCAGATCACCGATGCCATGAAGGCGCGGCACGAGCAGCTGGCGAAGTACTACGATTCAGGCGCCATCGGTTACACCGCCGACGGCATGGTGGCCATACGCGATGCCAACACCATTGCGTTGGCCGAGCGCAACTCGGTGCGCAATGCCGTGGCAGATGAGAACCGCGATCGCGCGGCGCTGTATGCCGAGATCGCAAAAGCCAATGGCCATCCCGAATGGACAGCCGACATCCGCGCCACCTTCGCCAAACGCTGGGTCGCCAATGCCAAGCCGGGCTGGTATTACGACGACGGCAGCGGCTGGAAACGCAAGTAGCGGACCGCTGGGGCTGGCCGGCGCCGTCAGGGCAGTGCAATTCCTGCCGTGCCGGCGCAGGGCGCCGGCACGGTCAAGGTGACTGGCGCTAATTTGCGCTTTTTTCTTCCTTGTTCTGCGCGATCCACACCAGCGCGGCTTCCACGTCCTGCAGATCCGATGCGCTGAAGCCTTCGAGCCGGACCGTGGTGGACTCGGCCTTGCGCCGATTCAGCTCGTCGTTCGCGGTCTTGTAGACCCATACGAGCCCGCGCCGCACCTTGGAAGTGAATTTCTGCTGCTTTTCATCATTCATGGTCCAACTCCTTCAACAAAGATGGTGACCGCCGCCTCAAGGGCCGGCGGCCGTTTCCAGTTTCATTCCCCAGGCATCGAGCACGCCCGCAATCACGGCCAGATAATGATTGGCCTCGTCCCAGCGATACTCTTCGATGGCCTCGCGCACGCCCGGCAAGGTCTTTGCACCATAGCCCGTATGGGCGCCGGGCGCGTAGATCATAGCGCGCATCGAAGGCCTTCATGCAACTCATCTCAATCGCGGATGCCGGTGCCGTGGTTCAGCAGATACAGCGCCAGACCGTACATGAATGCGACGGCGCCGATCATGATGCCAAAGGCCAGCGCCAAATTCACATCGGCGGTGCCGAGGAACCCGTAGCGAAACGCGCTCACCATATACAGGATGGGATTGGCGTGAGACACCACGCGGGCCCAGTCGGGCAGCATGTTGACGGAATAGAACACGCCTCCCAGGTAGGTGAGCGGCGTAAGCACGAAGGTGGGAAACCAGGAGATCTGATCGAAATTCTTGGCGAAGATGGCGTTGATGAGACCGCCCAGCGAGAACACCGCGCTAGTCAGCAGCACGGCGCCGAGCGTGGCCGGCAGGCTGTACACGTGCAGATGCGTGAACAACAGCGCCACCAGCGTCACCACCGCTCCCACCAGCAGGCCGCGCATGATGCCACCGCCGATATAGCCGGCAGCGATCAGCGAATTCGGCAGGGGCGAGACCAGCAGCTCCTCGATGTGCTTGCCGAACTTGGCGCCGAAGAACGAGGACACCACGTTGGCGAAGGAGTTGGTGATCACCGTCATCATGATCAGGCCCGGCGCGATGTATTGCATGTAGCCGAACCCGCCCACGGTTCCCACACGCCGGCCGATGAGACTGCCGAAGATGACGAAGTACAGGGAGGCTGTGACCGCCGGCGGCACCAGCGTCTGGGCCCAGATGCGCGCGATACGGTCGAACTCGCGGATCAGGATGGTCTTGAAGCCGACCCAATCGGCGCGCGCGCGCGACCGGGCGCTCATGCCGGGACCGCGTCGCGGGACTTGTTGTCGACCAGGCGGATGAACAGTTCCTCCAGACGGTTGACCTTGTTACGCATGCTGGTGACCGTGAGACGCTGGCGCGTGAACTGCTCGAACAGTTCATTCAGGCTCTGTCGCTTGGACAGCTCCACTTCCAGCGTGTGATCATCGACCAGCGTCACCGCGAAACCCGGCAGCACCGGCACCGACTGCAGCGGCACCTGCAGGTTGAACACGAAAGTCTCATTGTGGAGCTTGCGCAGCACATTGCCCATGCTGTCGCGCTCGATGATGCGACCGCCGTCGATAATGGCGATCTGCCGGCACAGATTCTCCGCCTCCTCCAGGTAATGCGTGGTGAGGATGATGGTGGTACCGCTGGCGTTCACCTCGCGCAGGAACACCCACATGCTGCGGCGGATT
>JAFEGC010000171.1 GCA_018240265.1 Pseudomonadota bacterium
ACTCGCGGATGCGGCTTTCCACCGCATCCGCATCGTTGTGGGCCGCGCGGCAGAGCTGCGCGCGCCCGGCGCGGGCGCCCTCGTTGGCGCTGGCGTGCAACAGCTCATCGAGCACCAGCAGGTCGCCGCGCTGCGGGAGCGTGGACATCAGCGCATGGTTGGCGGCATAACCGCTGCCGAAGTACAGCGCCCGCTCGGTGTTGAAGAACCGCGTCGCCGCCGCTTCCAGTTCCTCGTGTTCGGGCGCATTGCCGCGCAGCAGCCGCGAGCCGGTGGCGCCCACGGGCGTGCCGCGCGCCAGCGCCGCGACCAGGGCCTCGCGCAGGCGGGTGCAGCCCGCAAGGCCCAGGTAGTCGTTGGAGGAAAAGTCCACGCCGCTGCGCGGCGCGAGATCCCGTCGGCGCGATCGCGCGTCCAACTCCTGCAGTTGTCGGCGGAAGGGCTGGAGCCCGGAGAACTCGGAATGACGTGACAATGGCAGGCCCTTGGTTGCGAGCCGCGATTGCAAGACCTCGGCGCCGCCGTGTCAAGCTCCGTCAGCTCGACAAGCGCCCAGCGGCCGGCGCAATATGCCGCACACGGCATGAGCAGCGTTCCCACCTACGAGCAAATCTGTGCCGATGCCGGCTGCGTGGGGCTCGCCTGCTGCGGCGGTTTTCAGCTCATGGCGGACGATTCACTCCCCGAGATCCGGCCCGGCGTTCGCCCCGCAACGCTGATATTGCTCGGGTTCCGTGGCCCCTCGTGCTGGCTGGCATTCGAGGCGTCCGCTGAATTCCGTGACGGGCAGGCCCATCCGCTCGACCGCTGGTCACGGCGCCTGATCGATGAGCTGGCGCGGCGCCACGCCGCACTGAGCGTGTATCCCTTCTCCGGGCCGCCGTGGTGGCCGTTCCAGAGCTGGGCCGCGCGGGCGGAGGGCCTGCATGCCTCGCCGCTGGGCATCCTGATGCATCCGAAATTCGGGCCGTGGCATTCCTATCGCGGTGCGCTGCTGTTCGAAACGCGTATCGATGTACCGGCTGCGCCGCCGGTGGCGCATCCCTGCGACTCTTGCCACACCAAACCTTGTCTGCATGGCTGCCCGGTGGGCGCGGTGAGCGAGGCCGGGTTCGATGCCCTCCGCTGTCGCGAATTCGTCCGCTCACGCGGCCGGGACTGTCGTGAAGGAGGCTGCCTGGCGCGCCGTAGCTGTCCGGTAGGGGCTGAATATCAGCAGAGCGCGGCGCAGGCGTCCTTTCACATCGCTGCGTTCGCCGGTTTGCGGGCTATTTCTGCGCGTTGAGTTGCTCTTCCATCTGGTCCAGCACGCGATAGCAATTCAGCACCTTGTGGACGCTGGCATTAGGCTCGCGGCCTTGGGCGATGGCGCTGAAGAACTCGCGGTCCTGCAGCTCGATGCCGTTCATCGACACATCCACCTTAGATACGTCAATCTTGTTGTCCTTGCCGTCCACCAGATCATCGTAGCGGGCGATGTAGGTGCCGTTGTCACAGATATAGCGGAAGAACGTGCCGAGTGGGCCGTCGTTGTTGAAGGATAGCGACAGGGTGCAGATGGCGCCGTTCGCGCTTTTTAGCTGGATCGACATGTCCATGGCGATGCCGAGCGTGGGGTGCTTGGGGCCTTGGACGGCGTGCGCCAGCACGATCGGCGCGCCGCATTGGTAGGCGAACAAATCCACGGTATGCGCGGCGTGGTGCCACAGCAGGTGGTCGGTCCAGGAGCGCGGCTGGCCCAGCGCGTTCATGTTGGTGCGGCGGAAGAAGTAGGTCTGCACATCCATTTGCTGGATGTTCAGCGCGCTGCGTGCGATGCGCTGATGGATCCACTGATGGGAGGGATTGAAGCGGCGCGTATGTCCGACCATGCAGACCAAGCCCGTGCGCTGCTGCATGCGGGCCACGGCCTCGGCGCCCGCCCAGCTATCAGCCAGTGGGATCTCCACCTGCACGTGCTTGCCGGCTTCCATGCATTGCAGCGCCTGGTCGGCATGCATCTGCGTGGGCGTGCACAGGATGGCAGCCTCGACGCCGGGTACGGCCAGCGCGGCCTGCAGATCGGTGGTGAAGTGTTTCACGCCGTATTTCTCGGCCGCGGCGCGCGTGGCTTCGATGTCGCGGCCGACCAGCGAGGCAACCTCGATGCCGCCGATGATCTTGATGGCATCCAGATGCTTTTGTCCGAAGGCGCCGGCGCCGGCGAGAATGATTTTCATGCGGGATTCTCCAAAACCAGATGGCCGACGGCGGTGTTCGAGGCCGGCACGTGATAGAAACGGTGGATCAGCTTGACCTTGGGCTGCAGCGCGCCGCGCATGATCAGCCACATGACCAGTTCGATACCCTCGGAGCCGGCCTCGCGCACGTATTCGATGTGCGGCACGCGCGACAGGCCTTCGGGGTCGTCGATCAGCCGGTCGAGGAAGTGGTTGTCCCAGGCTTGGTTGATGAGCCCGGCGCGCGGCCCCTGTAGCTGGTGACTCATGCCACCAGTCCCCCACACCTGCACCTTGAGGTCGGGCTCGAAGGACCCCACCGCGTTGCGGATGGCCTTGCCCAGCTCGTAGCAGCGGCGGCCCGAGGGCGGCGGATACAGCACCACGTTGACCGCCAGCGGAATCACCTTCACCGGCCAGGCCCTGGGCTGGCCGAACAGGAGCGACAGCGGTACGGTGAGGCCGTGGTCCACGTCCATCTTGTTGATGATGGTGAGATCGAAGTCCTGCTGGATCACCGACTGCGCGATGTGCGCGGCCAGTTCCGGATGGCCCTGCACCACCGGCACGGGGCGCGGGCCCCAGCCCTCGTCGGCCGGCGCGAAGCTTTCCGCGCAGCCGATGGCGAAAGTCGGCACGATATCCAGGCTAAAGGCGGAGGCGTGATCGTTGTACACCAGGATGATCACATCCGGCAGGTTCTCGGCCATCCAGCGCTTGGATGCTTCGTAACCGGCGAACACCGGCTTCCAGTAAGGTTCCCCGGTCTTGCCGAGGTCGACCGCCGCACCGATGGCCGGCACGTGGGAAGTGGTGACGCCGGCGGTGATGCGTGCCATTACGGCTTTTCTCCAATGTAACGGTTGCCTTCCGGTGAGCGGCCACCGTTGACCATCATCTGTACGTACGCTTCGGGCGTCATGCCGGTCATGGTCGACACGGCCTGCTGAAAGCTCAGACCGTCGGTGGAAAATATCTTTGCCAGGAAATACACGTTGCCGCCGAGCGAGATCAGCTTGTTGTAGTCGCGCGCCAATACGCCCTCGCGCTGCTCCGGCGTCATCGGCCATTCTTCCAGATACGCGCGTTCGTCGGCTTTGAAGCGCGCGCGGTTCTCCGGCCCCATCAGCGACATGCAAAACTGATTCAAGTGATAACCTTTGCGGGCCTGGTCGGCATCGAAGATGGTGGTGCCGGGGACGTCGGTGTAGGGCTTGTGCAATGACACGATGATTCCTCGCAAGACGCGGGCCGGCCTAACGGGCCCAGTACAGGCGCATGGGGTTGTCGACCAGGAGCTTGTGCTGGAGCTCCGCGGTGGTGGCGATGGTCGGGATGTAATCCACCAGATGCCCATCGTCGGGCATGTGCGATTTCATGTTCGGATGCGGCCAGTCGCTGCCCCACAGCACGCGGTCGGGAAAGGTCTCGACCAGCTGGCGCGCGAACGGCGCGACGTCGGCGTACGAGGGTGCGCCCACCCGCGACAGGCGGTCGGGGCAGCTCACCTTAGACCAGAAATTCGGATGCTCGCGCATCAGCCGCACGAACAGGCCGAACTCCGGACCATCCACCGGCTTGCTCACGTCGGGGCGGCCCATGTGATCCACCACCACCACGGTGGGAAGCGAGGCGAAGAAGTCGTACAGCTCCGGCAGCTCCGCCGCCTCGAAGTAGATGACGATGTGCCAACCCAGCGGCGCGATGCGCCGCGCGATGTCCAGCAGCACTTCGCGCGGCGTGGTGTCCACCAGGCGCTTGACGAAGTTGAAGCGCACGCCGCGCACGCCGGCGGCATCGAGCTCGCGCAACTCGGCATCGCTCACCTGCGCATTCACCGTGGCCACGCCGCGCGCCAGGCCGTTGGCGGCCTGCAGCGCGTCCACCACGGCGCGATTGTCGGCGCCGTGGCAGGTGGCCTGCACGATGACGTTACGGGAAAAGCCCAGGTAATCGCGCAGTGCCCAGAGTTTTTCCTTGGGCGCATCGCAGGGCGTGTACTTGCGCTCCGGCGCATACGGGAAGCGCGCGCCCGGTCCGAACACATGGCAGTGCGCATCCACCGCGCCGGGCGGCGGCACGAAGCGTGGCTTGCTGGGCGCGGGGTGAAAGGGAAGCCAGTTGCGGTCCATCTGAAAGGGGCCGGAGGCCGCATTCGAGGCCCAGGCCGAGCCGCCGGGCGTGTCGGCTGCCGTCGCGGCGCTCACAGGCCTTTCCTCGTCAGTACCGCGTCCAGCCGCGGGAACACGCGGCGCGCATTGCGCTCGTAGATGCGTGCCTTGTCGGTGGCAGGGATGGTCAGTGCATCGATGTAGCGTTTGGTGTCGTCGAAGTAGTGGCCGGTGGTCGGGTCGATGCCGCGCACTGCGCCCACCATTTCCGAGCCGAACAGGATGTTGTCGAGGTCGATGACCTTCACCAGCAGATCGATGCCGGGCTGATGGTACACGCAGGTATCGAAGAACACGTTCTTCATCACATGGCCTGCCAGCGGCGGGCGCTTGAGCATGTCGGCCAGACCCCGGTAGCGGCCCCAGTGATAGGGCACGGCGCCGCCACCATGCGGGATGATGAAGCGCAGGGTGGGGAAGTCCTTGAACAGGTCGCCCTCGATGAACTGCATGAAGGCGGTGGTGTCGGCATTGATGTAGTGTGCGCCGGTGGCGTGGAAGTTGGGATTGCACGAGGCCGATACGTGGATCATCGCCGGCACGTCCAGCTCGACCATCCTTTCGTAGAACGGGTACCAGTGGCGGTCGGTCAGCGGCGGAGAATTCCAGCGCCCGCCGGACGGGTCGGGGTTCAGGTTACAGCCCACGAAACCCAGTTCGCGCACGCAGCGGTCGAGTTCACGGATCGAGCCGTCGAGCGAGGTGCCGGGTGATTGCGGCAATTGGCACACGCCGATGAAATTGTCCGGATACAGGCCGACCACGCGCTGAATCAGGTCGTTGCAGGCGCGGGTCCAGGCGGTGGAGACCGCCTCATCGCCCTGGTGGTGACCCATGGCCGAGGCGCGCGGCGAGAAGATGGTGAGGTCGGCGCCGCGCTGCTTTTGCAGTTTCAACTGATTGGTCTCGATGGTCTCGCGGATCTCATCGTCGGAGATCTTTTCCGGTTTGGCCGGCATGGCGCCGGGGTCCTTGACGCCGGCGAGCTGCGCATCGCGAAAGCGCTGGTGCGCGGCCGGCGCGGTGGTGTAGTGGCCGTGGCAGTCGATGATCATGCGGTCTCCGTTTGTTCGAGCAGGGCGTCGAGCATGTCTTCCAATCCCTCGTGGCGCAGCGCGTCGGCGTGGTGGGCCGCCCAGGCCTGCCGCTCCACACAGGCGTGGCTCATCCAGGGTGTGAGCCCGGCCTCGCGCGCCGTCTGTGCCGCTTCGCGCATCTCCTCGGCGCGGCGCCTGCCGTGCAGCAGCGAGCGCGACACCATGTACCGCGCGGTCTTGTGCCAGTCGATGCCGGGATACAGGTCGGACAGCGAATCCAGCACCTCTCGCTCGACGCCGTGATGGCGCGCGGCCAGCAGGGACTCGCTCAGCAGGGCCTCCATCCCCTTGACCATGATGCTGCGGCACATCTTGGCGGCGGAGGCGCGTCCGATGTTCTCGGCGAACACCTGCGCGCCGCTGAAACCTAAGCCTCGCGCCACCGGCAGGAATTCGCGCGCATGCGGCCCACCCAGCAGCATGGGCGAGGCGATGCGCTTGGGCGCGATGGGCGACATGATGGCCGACTCGACGAAGCGGCCGCTGGCGAATTCGATATGGCGCGCGGCTTCCTCACGCGCCGCGGGCGAGACCGAGTTGAGGTCGAAATAGAAGGCGCCGGGTTTCAGTGAAGCGGCGGCTTCGCGCGCCACGGCGATGCATTCGCCGGCGGTGACCGCACTGATGACCAGCGTCGCCTCCGCCAGCGCATCGCACAGGTTGGTGGCGCCGCGCAGACCGGTGAGCTTCGCCAGGCCCTGGGCCGGCACGCTGCCCGGCGCCGGCAGCAGGCGGTCCCAGGCGGCAATGTGGAGTGCGTC
>JAFEGC010000172.1 GCA_018240265.1 Pseudomonadota bacterium
TTCAAGCCCACATTGACGGCCGCTCGCGCCCGGACTTTATAGGCCCGGATCCCCTTGTTCTCGGGAAAAGTAGCCTACCGCACGGCCTGGATCAAATGGTCCAATGTTCTGTAAAACCGCTCGCACACCTCCGCGCCGATGCGTTGCTCGATGTCGCGATACACCGCCTCGATGCGCGGCGCGACGCGCATGGCCAGCGCGCGGCTGCGCGGAGTGAGCGAAACGCTGACCCGCCGCAGGTCTCGGTCCAGGCGCGCGCGTTTGATCAGGTCCATCTGTTCCATGCGCGTGAGCACCCCGGCGAGGCTGGGGCTGGAAATGCGACAGGGCTCGCCGATCTGGCGTGGCTCCAGCGGGCCGGTTTCGAGCAGCAGGCGGATGATGCGCCACTGCTGCTCGGTCAGCCCCGCCCGTTGCAGGATGGGACGAAAGTGGGCGATGACATGCTCCCGGGCCTGCAGCAGCAGCAGCGGCAGGTTGCGGTGCGGCAGCATGGCGGGGGAGCTGTTCATGCCTTGACATCCTGCCATGCCGCACCCTAGATTGCTAACATATTAGTGATCCCGTTTTTCCTAACCTGCGAGGAGCCGCTGAACGCTCATGCTGGGCTGTGCCGCCTTTGATTTCGCACCCTTCGGGCTGTCGGGTACGGTGTACGGAACCCTGCTCAACCAGCGCAGCGCGCTCGTGGCGCTGGGCGATGCAGTCAACCAGAAGCCTTATTTGAAGCCGCCGCGCGCGCCCATCCTGTACGTGAAGCCGCGCAACACCCTGGCCGGCGAGGGCCATGCCGTGCCGGTGCCGGCCGACAGCCCGGAGCTGGAAGTGGGCGCGACGCTGGGCGTGGTCATCGGCCGCCCCGTCTGCCGCGTGAGCGAGACGCAGGCGCTGGACACGGTCGCCGGCTATCTCATCGTCAACGATGTCAGTGTGCCGCATGCCAGCTACTATCGACCCAGCATCCGGCAGAAGGCGCGAGATGGTTTCTGCCCGTTGGGCGCGGCCACGGCGCGCGAGAGCGTCGGCGACCCCGGCGCGTTGGGCATCCGCGTGTTCGTCGACGGCAAGCTCGCCGCCTCGGCCAGCACCGCGGATCTGCTGCGTTCGGTGCCGCGGCTGCTGGCGGATGTCAGCGAATTCATGACCCTCTCGCCGGGCGATGTACTGGCGGTGGGCGTGGCGGCGCCGGCGCCGCGGGTGCGCGCCGGTGCGCAGGTGCGCATCGAGATCGACAAGCTTGGCGCGCTGAACAACCGGTTCGTCGCGGAGCAACTGTGATGCGCGCGCGCGTGGCGTACAGCGGCGCCGTGCACGAGGCCGTGCCTCATGCCTTGCCCGATGGGCGGACGGGAGTGCGACTGACCGACGGCCGGGTGCTGGCGGAAGAGGCGGTAGTGTGGCTGCCGCCGTTCCAGGTGGGCACCATCATCGCGCTGGGCCTCAACTACGCCGACCATGCCAAGGAATTGGCCTTCGGCGCGCAGGAGGAACCGCTGGCCTTTCTCAAAGGCCCCGGCTCGCTCATCGGCCACCGCGGCCAGACGCGCCGGCCGGCGGATGCGACGTTCATGCATTACGAGTGCGAATTGGCAGTGGTGATCGGGTCGACGGCGAAGAAAGTGCCCGCGGTGCGCGCCTTCGAGCACGTCGCCGGGTACTGCATCGCCAACGACTACACCATCCGCGACTACCTGGAAAATTACTATCGTCCCAACCTGCGGGTGAAGAATCGCGATGGCGGCACGGTGCTGGGACCCTGGTTCGTGCCGGCATCGGCCGTGCCCGATCCGGGCAACCTGAATCTGTCGACTTCGGTCAACGGGCGGCGCACCCAGTCGGGCAACACCCGCGATCTCATCTTCACCATCCCCTACCTCATCGAATACCTCAGCTCGTTTATGAGCTTGAGCGCGGGAGATGTCATTCTGACCGGCACGCCCGAAGGCGTGGTGAACGTCGCGGCCGGAGACGAGGTAGTCTGTGAAATCGACGGCCTGGGCCGGCTGATCAACCATATCGTGGCTGACGAAGTATTCGGCCGTTGAAGGAGCGCGTGATGCGTGTGGAACATCTGATCGATGGCAAGAGCATTCCGGGACGCGATTACTTTCCCACCACCAATCCCGCCACACAGGAAGTGCTGGCCGAGGTGGCGCGCGGCGGCACCGATGAAGTCAATGCCGCGGTGGCGGCGGCCAAGGCGGCCTTTCCGGCCTGGGCGGCCAAGCCCGCTGTCGAGCGCGCGCGGGTGCTGCGCAAGCTCGGCGATCTTATCGCCCAGCACGTGCCGGAAATTTCCGCCACCGAGACCCAGGATACTGGCCAGGTCATTTCGCAGACGCGCAAGCAGCTCATTCCCCGCGCCGCCGACAACTTCTACTATTTCGCGGAAATGTGCACCCGCACCGATGGGCACACCTATCCCACCGACACGCACCTGAACTACACGCTGTTCCAGCCGGTGGGTGTGTGCGCGCTGATCTCGCCCTGGAACGTGCCGTTCATGACCGGCACCTGGAAGGTGGCGCCTTGCCTCGCCTTCGGCAACACGGCGGTGCTGAAAATGAGCGAACTGTCGCCGCTCAGCGCGGCGCGGCTCGGGGAGCTGGCGCTGGAGGCCGGCGTGCCGCCGGGCGTGCTCAACCTGGTGCATGGCTACGGCAAGGAGGCGGGCGAGCCGCTGTGCGCGCACCCGGATGTGCGGGCGATTTCCTTCACCGGCTCGACCGTGACCGGGGATCGCATCGTGCGCGCGGCGGGCTTGAAGAAATTCTCGATGGAGCTGGGTGGCAAGAGCCCGTTCGTGATTTTCGCCGATGCGGATCAGGCGCGCGCGCTGGACGCAGCGGTGTTCATGATCTTTTCCAACAACGGCGAGCGTTGCACTGCCGGTTCGCGCATTTTCGTGCAGCGTTCCATCTACGCCGATTTCGTGCAGCGCTTCGCCGAGCGGGCGCGCAACATCGCCATCGGCGACCCGATGGATGAGCACACCATCATCGGGCCGATGGTGAGCCCGGCGCACCTGGCCAAGGTGCGCGGCTACATCGAACTGGGCCCGAAAGAAGGGGCGACGTTGGTGTGCGGCGGCTCCGAGGCGCCGCGCCTGCCGGCCAATCTCGCCAAGGGTAATTTCGTGCAGGCGACGGTGTTCGCCGACGTGGACAACCATATGCGTATCGCTCAGGAGGAAATCTTCGGTCCCGTGGCCTGCCTCATCCCCTTCGAGGACGAGGCCGATGCCATCGCCAAGGCCAACGACATCTCCTACGGCCTGTCCAGCTACATCTGGACCGAGAACATCGGCAAGGCGCACCGCGTGGCCGCGGCCATCGAGGCGGGCATGTGCTTCGTCAACAGCCAGAATGTGCGTGATCTGCGCCAGCCCTTCGGCGGCACCAAGGCCTCGGGCGTGGGCCGCGAGGGCGGCAGCTGGAGCTTCGAAGTATTCCTGGAACCGAAGAACGTGTGCGTGAGCATGGGGAAGCATCACATTCCGCATTGGGGTGTGCGCAAGTGAGCCTGTACGGGCTGCAGAAATTCCTGTACGAGCTGAACCGCGATGCGCGCGTGCAGGAACGTTACCGCGATGACCGCGCTGCGCTGCTGACCCAGTATCCGCTGACGGACGAGGAGCGCGCGGCCATCGAGGCGGGCGATATCGGTCTCATCTACGTGCTGGGCGCCAACGGCCAGTTGCTGATGCACTTCGCCGCCTACCTGGGGATGCCGTGGGCGGATTACATCAAGGCCATGCGCGATGGCATTGTGACGCACGGTCCGGTGCGCGCGGGGGTGTATACCATGACCACGGGAATGGATGAGAAGGTGGCCGGCGTATGAGCCTGGTATTTGCCGGTATTTGCAGCCATGCGCCGGGCATCACCGGTCGCGCCCACATGGCAGAGCCGGCACTGCGAGACGAGTTCTACGCGGCGCTCCGGCAGATGTCGGCGGAGTTGCACGCCACCAAGCCCGATGCGCTCATCGTGGTCGCCGCCGAGCATTTCGCCAACTTTTTCATGAATAACATGCCGGCCTTCGCGCTGGGCATGTCGGACGAGTACCAGGGGCCGATCGAAGACCCGGAATGGCTCAAGATCGAACGGCGCAAGATCCGCGGCAACGCGGCTCTGTCCAAGCGACTGATCGTCGAGGTGATGAACAGCGTGGACGTGGCTTACGCCGAGGAGTGGAAATTCGACCACGGCATCATGGTGCCGCTGCACTTTCTCACGCCGGCGTACGACATCCCGGTTATCCCGGCCAACATCAACTGCCAGGGTCCGCCGCTCACACCGCTCCACCGCGCCTGGGCATTCGGCGAGGCGCTGCGCCACGCCGCCGACGCCGTCCCTGAGCGCATCGCCCTGGTCGGCACCGGCGGCATTTCGCACTGGCCTGCCACGCCCGACTCGGGCAAGGTGAACGAGGCCTGGGACCGCGAGCTGCTGGATCGCTGGAGCCGCAACGACCGGCAGGCGCTGCTGTCCTACACCGACGTGGCCACCTACCGCGACGCGGGGCAGGGCGGGTTCGAGATCCGTACTTTCATCAGCGTCGCCGCCGCCGCCGGTGGACGCGGTACGATCCACTTCTCCAAGCCCATTCCCATCTTTGCGGTGGGCTGCACCGTCGCTACCATGAACATCGCATGCCGCACTTAGTCGTTCTGTACACGGGCAATCTGGACAGGGACCTGGACATGAACGGATTCTGCCGGACGCTGGCCGACACCATGCTGCAGGCGCGCGACGAGCAAGGCGAACAGGTGTTCCCCACCGGCGGCACGCGCGTGTTCGCGCTGCCCGCGCCGTATTTCGCGGTGGCCGACGGCAAGCGCGACTATGCCTTCATGTACCTGAACCTGCGCATGGGGCGCGGGCGCAGCGAAGGGGTGCGCAAGCAGGTGGGCGAAGCGCTGCTCGCCACCGCCCAGCAGGCGCTGACGCCGGTGTTCGAGCGCAGGCTCATCGGCGTGACCCTGCAGGTGGACCAGGGCGATGAGAGTTTCGGCGCCAAGCACAGCAACATTCATCCGTTGTTCGCCAAGGGTTGATCCATGCTCGAGACTTCCATCGTCACGGCGCTTGCGCGGCAGTTGTACGATGCGCGCAAGACCCGCATCCAGCTGCGGCATTTCTCCAAGGCGCATCCGGGCATGACCATCGAGGATGGCTACGCCATCCAGCGCGAGTGGGTGCGGCTGGAAATGGCCGATGGCCGCAGCATCAAGGGCCGCAAGATCGGCCTGACTTCGCGCGCCATGCAGCAGGCCTCGCAGATCACCGAACCAGATTACGCGCCGCTGATGGACGACATGTTCTTCGAGACCGGCTCGGACATCCCCTTCGACCGTTTCATCGCACCGCGCGTGGAAGTGGAACTGGCGTTCGTGCTGGGCCGGCCGCTGAAAGGGCCGGGCGTGACCCTGTTCGACGTGCTGCGCGCCACCGAGTACGTGACGCCGGCGCTGGAGATCATCGATGCGCGCATCGAGCAGTTCGACCGCGACACCAAGCAGATGCGTAAAGTTTTCGACACCATCTCGGATTTCGCCGCCAACGCCGGCATCGTCACCGGCGGGCGGCCGGTGCGCCCCGACGCCATGGACCTGCGCTGGGCCGGCGCGCTGCTGCACAAGAACGCGGTGATCGAGGAAACGGGGCTTGCCGCGGCGGTGCTGAATCATCCGGCCACGGGCGTGGCGTGGCTGGCCAACAAGATCGCGCCCTACGGCGAGGAGCTGCGGGCGGGTGATTTGGTGCTGGCCGGCTCGTTCACCCGACCGACGAATGCGCAGCGCGGCGATGTGCTGCACGCGGACTACGGCCCGCTGGGCAGTATTTCCTTCCGCTTCGTCTAGGGCGCTTCGTGTAAGCTTGCGCCGCATGCAGGCACCCACCAATCGCTTCAAACAGCGGCTGCTCGCCGGCGAGCCACAGATCGGCCTGTGGGCGGCGTTGGCGGACTCCTACGTCATCGAGCTGCTGGCAAGCGTGGGTTATGACTGGCTGCTGCTGGACAATGAGCATGCGCCGAACGATCTGCGCAGCACGCTCGGGCAGCTCCAGGCCATGGCGCCGTATGCCTCGCAGCCGCTGGTGCGGCCGGTGATCGGCGATACTGCGCTGCTCAAGCAGTACCTGGACATCGGCGCGCAGAACCTGCTGTTGCCGATGGTGGACACCGCGGAGCAGGCGCGCTCGCTGGTGGCGGCGGTGCA
>JAFEGC010000173.1 GCA_018240265.1 Pseudomonadota bacterium
GCCCCAGCAGCGCCGGCCCGATCCCAGCGCGGGCGGCAGGTAGCACTGCGCGGGCGCCACGATCAGCCGGCACACGTGCTCCTCGCCGCCGGAAATGCGCGCCTGCAGGTCATGTAGCCCCTGCGGCAGCTCCACCGGCAGTTCGAAGCGGCGGCGGGTCATCCAGGTGCCGTCGATTTCCCCCCGCCAGGTCTCCTGCAGCGCCGAGGTGGACACCACGCCCTGGTGCAGCGCGCCGTCTTCCAGGCGCAGCTCCCATAGCAGGCTGCTGCCGAAATCGCGCACGGTGACGTCGATGTCGAAGGCGACTTGCGAGGTTTGCGAAACAGCCAGCGGTGGCAGCAGGCCGCGCGAGCGGGCGGTTTCCAGCTCATGCACCTGCGCTTCCAGCGCCGCTTCCTGCACCACCTCGCCGCCCATCGCCCGCAGCAGATCGGTCTTGGTTTCCAGCGTGAAATAGCGCAGCTCGCCGCGATAGTCGTGGTAGGCATCACCGATGCCGCGCAGCCGCGCCATGCGTTCGAGCAGAGCCGGGTTCACCTTCAGGTCTCCAACATCGCCATCGACAGTGATTCGATCCGATATGTGCCGCGGAAGCAAGTCTGCGCCGGCGCGCCGGATGCCGCCAGCGCGGTATCGAACTTCAACCGCCACCCCTCCGCCGCATCCGGCAGGGTGAAATCCAGCGCCTCGTGCCGGGCGTTGACCAGCAGCAGCACCCGCGTATTCGGGCCCTCCGGAATCCGGAACTTGATGCCGATGGTGCGCAGGGAAGTGCCCTGCCAGTCGGCATCGCTCATCTCCGCCCCATCCGCCCGCAGCCAGGTCACATCCTTGTAACCGGCCTGTGCCACGCCCTTGAGAAAAGTCTCACGCCGATACACCGGCAGCGAACGGCGAATGTCGGCGAGCTTGCGCACGAACGCAAGCAAGGGTGCGTAGGACGGCGCCTGTGACCAGTCCAGCCAGGAAATCTCATTGTCCTGGCAGTAGGCATTGTTGTTGCCGCCCTGGGTGCGGCCGAGCTCATCGCCCGCCTGCAGCATGGGCACGCCCTGCGACAGCATGAGCGTGGCGAGAAGGTTCATCATCTGCTTCAGGCGCAGTTCGCGTATGCTCGCATCCTCGCTCTCGCCTTCCACGCCGCAATTCCACGACAAGTTGTGCGAGTGGCCGTCGGTATTGTTCTCGCCATTGGCCTGGTTGCGGCGATGGTTGTAGCTCACCAGGTCGCGCAGCGTGAAACCGTCGTGCGCGGTGATGAAATTCACGCCGGCGGTGGGCTTGCGCGAGCGCTGGCGGAAAATATCGCTGGAGCCGGCGATGCGCTCGGCCAAATCTCCCACCCGGCCGGCATCGGTGTTCCAGAAGGCGCGCACCTGGTCGCGATAGCGGTCGTTCCACTCCGACCAGCCGGCGGGAAATCGGCCAAGCTGGTAGCCGCCCGGCCCCACGTCCCAGGGCTCGGCGATGAGCTTGGTGAAAGTCAGCGAAGGCTCGGCGCGCAGCGCGTCGAACAGCACGGATTTGTCGTTGAAGCCCGCATCCTCGCGCGCCAGCACCGTCGCCAGGTCGAAGCGGAAGCCGTCCACGTGCATCTCCTCCACCCAGTACTTGAGGCAGTCCACGACAAGCCCGCGCACCGCCGGGTGCGCGCAGTTCACGGTGTTGCCGCAGCCGGTGAGATTTTCGTAATAGCGGCGATCCTCGCGCAGAAGGCGGTAATACACTGCGTTGTCCAGGCCGCGCAGACTCAAGGTGGGCCCGGCTTCATTGCCTTCGGCCGTGTGGTTGAACACGACGTCCAGAATCACCTCGATGCCGGCGGCATGCAACGCCTTCACCAGGGCCTTGAATTCGCGCACCGGATCCGCGAGCGCGTATTGCGCAGCCGGCGCGAACCAGGCCAACGGATTGTAGCCCCAGTAGTTGGTCAGGCCGCGCTCCAACAGAAAGGTCTCGGCCACGAAGCCCTGCACCGGCAGCAGCTCCACCGCGGTGATGCGCAGGCTTTTCAGGTATTCGATGACCGGCGCGCTGGCAAGGCCCAGGTAGGTGCCGCGCAGATGCTCCGGCACCTGCGGATGCCGGCGGGTGAAGCCCTTCACGTGCAGTTCGTAGATGAGCGTGTCGCGCCAGGGAACGGCCGGCGGACGATCGTCCTCCCAGTCGAACGCGGGGTCGGACACCCGCGCCAAGGGCGTACGCAGTGGCGGCGGCGCATTCGCCGCCGGCAGCAGCAGCTCGCGCGCGTATGGGTCGAGCAGGAGCTTTTGCGCATCGAAGCGATGACCGGCGGCCGGATCGAAGGGCCCGTGCGCGCGGAAGGCATAGCGCGTGCCGGGTCGCGCCAGCTCCGCCGGCAGCAGGCCGTGCCAAACATCACCGCTCCGTGCCGGCAGATCAAATTCCCGCGCCTGGTCCGCCTCGTCCCACAGCACCAGCACCATGCGCTCGGCATGCCGGGAAAACACCGCGAAATTCACGCCCTGCGCGCCGCAACTGGCACCCAGCGGATGCGGTGATCCGGGCAGCATCGTGTCCACGGTACGTTAGCGCCGCAGGAACAGCGCGCCGAGCGGCGGCAGGGTCACGCGGACGCACCACCCCGAGCCGCGCGGCTCGGCCCCAAGGCGTTGCTGGTCGTTGTGGCCGGAGCCGCCGTAGCTTAACGCATCGGAGTCCAGCACCTTGTGCCACTCGCCCGGCCCCGGCACCGCCAGTGAATAATGGGTACGCGGCACGGGTGTGCCGTTGAATACGCACACCACGGAGGACGCATCGGGCGCGCGCCGTTCGAAGGCCCAGACGCTTTCCTGCGCGTTGTCCACCTCCAGCCAGGCGAAACCGTTGCCGTCGCAATCGCTGCGAAACAGCGCCGGTGAATCCCGGTACAGCCGGTTCAGATCGCGCACATAGTCCTGCAGCGCGCGATGCGGCTGATGCGCCAGCAGTTCCCAGTCGAGCTGGCCCTGGTCGCGCCACTCCTGCCATTGGCCGAATTCCGAACCCATGAAGCTGAGCTTCTTGCCGGGGTGCGCGAGCTGGTAGGCGAGCAGCAGCCGCAGGTTGGCGCGCTTCTGCCACTCGTCCCCCGGCATTTTCGACAGGAGCGAGGCCTTGCCGTGCACCACCTCGTCATGCGAGATGGGCAGCAGGAAATGCTCCGACCACGCGTACATGAACGAGAAGGTCAGCAAGCCGTGATGATGGCGGCGATGCACCGGGTCGTGCGCAAAATACCGGAGCGTGTCGTTCATCCAGCCCATGTTCCACTTCAGCGTGAAGCCCAGCCCGCCGTATTGCACCGGCCGGGTCACTCCGTCGAAGGCCGTGGATTCCTCGGCGATGGTCATCGCACCCGGGAACTCGGCGGCCACCACGCCGTTGACCTCCTTCAGGAACTCGATGGCCTCCAGGTTCTCGCGGCCGCCGTGGCGGTTGGGCAGCCATTCGCCGGCGTTGCGGCTGTAATCCAGGTACAGCATCGAGGCCACGGCATCCACCCGCAGGCCGTCGATGTGGAAGCGGTCCAACCAGAACAGCGCGTTCGACACCAGAAAGTTGCGCACCTCGTGCCGCCCGTAATTGAAAATCTTGGTGCCCCAGTCGCGGTGCTCGCCCAGGCGCGCATCGGCATGCTCGTACAGGGCCGTGCCGTCGAACCAGGCCAGTCCATGTTCATCGCGCGGGAAATGCGCCGGCACCCAGTCCAGGATCACGCCCAGACCGGCGCGATGACAGGCATCCACGAAATGCATGAAGTCCCGCGGCGAACCGTAGCGCGCGGTGGCGGCGAAGTAGCCCGTGACCTGGTAGCCCCATGACTCGTCCAGCGGATGCTCGGCCACACCCATGAGCTCCAGGTGCGTGTAGCCCAGATCCAGCGCGTAGGGAATCAGCTGGCCTTCCGCCTCGCGCCAGCTCATGAATGGCGGTGTGCGTGCATCCCAGGGCCGCTTCCACGACCCCAGGTGCACTTCATAGGCCCATAGCGGCTCGGTGCAGGCGTTGCGCTGCCGGCGGCGCGCCAGCCAATCCTGATCGCTCCAGGCGAAATTCTGCAGCGAGCACACCACCGAGCCATTGCCCGGGCGCAGCTGCATGCGCGCACCGTACGGGTCGGACTTGAGCAGTAAGCCGCCCGCGCGCGGACGCAGCTCATACTTGTACAGCGCGCCCTCGCCCACGCCGGCAACGAAGCCCTCCCAGATGCCGGAATCGCCGCGCGAGCGCAGCGGATGGCGCCGTCCGTCCCAGGCGTTGAAATCGCCGACCACGCTCACGCCCTGCGCGTTCGGCGCCCACACGGCAAAGCGCGTGCCGGCAGCGCCGTCCTGCTCGCCGGGATGCGCGCCCAGCTTGTCGTAGATGCGCCGATGCCTACCCTGACCGAACAGATACAGGTCGAAATCGGTCAAGCCCTGCGCACTCATCAGATGACCGGCCGCACCGCCCAGATGCGATCGGCGTACTCGCGGATGCTGCGGTCGCTGGAGAAATTCCCCATGGACAGGCAGTTGATCACCGCACGGCGCGACCATTCATCGCCGTTGCGGAACAGCGTATCCACCTGATCCTGCGCGGTGGCGTAGGAGGCGAAATCGGCGCACACCAGGAACTGCTCGCCCGAGGCGCGCAGCCTCTCCACGATGGGCCGGGCAGCTTCCGCGGCGCCGAAATGGCCGGCCTCGATCATCATCAGAGCACGCTCCAGCTCCGCATTGGCACTGATGTAGTCACCCGGCCGGTAGCCCTGGCCGCGCAGCTCGACCACCTGTTCGGCGCTCAGCCCGAAGATGAAGAGGTTATCCGCGCCAACGCAATCGCGGATTTCGATGTTGGCGCCGTCCAGCGTACCGATGGTCAGTGCGCCGTTGAGCGCGAGCTTCATGTTACCCGTGCCCGAGGCCTCCATGCCGGCTGTGGATATCTGCTCGGACAAGTCCGCCGCGGGCATGATTTTCTGCGCCAGCGACACATCATAGTCCGGCAGGAACACCACGCGGAGCTTCTCGCGCACCACCGGGTCCTTACCGATAGTGGCTGCGACGTTGTTGATGAGCTGGATCACGGCCTTGGCCAGGAAGTAGCCCGGCGCCGCCTTCCCGGCGAAGAACACCGTGCGCGGCACGATATCCAGGCCCGGATTGTCGCGGATGCGGTTATAGCGCGAGATCACATACAGCAGGTTCAGGAGCTGACGCTTGTACTCGTGGATGCGTTTGACCTGCACGTCGAACAGCGACTGGACATCGACACTCACGCCGGTGCGGCGCAGGGTCTCCTCCATCAGACGCTGCTTGTTGGCCTGCTTGATCACCCGGAAGCGGCGCCGGAACTCGGCATCGTCCCAGGCGCCGGCAAGACGCTGGATTTCCTCCAGATCGTTCTCCCACGCCGGCCCCAGGCGCTCGGTGAGCAGCGCAGACAGGCCGGGATTGGACTGCTTCAGCCAGCGGCGCGAGGCGATACCGTTGGTGACGTTGATGAAACGCTCGGGACAAACTTGCGCGAAGTTTGCGAAGATGGTCTTGCGCATCAGCTCGGAGTGGAGCTTGGCGACGCCGTTGACGCAATGGCTGCCGATCACCGCCAGATGCGACATGCGCACGCGCCGATCCTGCTCCTCCGCGATGACCGACATGGCGCGCTGGCGCTCGACATCGCCTGGGAAATGCTGTTCCACGCTCTTGAGGAAGTCCTCGTTGATGAGATAGATGATCTGCAGGTGCCGCGGCAGCAGCCGTTCGAAGAACCCCACCGACCAGGTCTCCAGCGCCTCCGGCAGCAGGGTGTGATTGGTATAGGAGAACACCTGCCGGGTCATCTCCCAGGCCTTGGCCCAGGGCACTTCGTGCTCGTCCACCAGCAGGCGCATGAGCTCTGGAATAGCCACGGCCGGATGAGTGTCGTTCAACTGCAGCGCCACCGACTCGGGGAGCGAGGCCAGCGGACGACCCTCGTTCATATGCGTGGCCAGCATGTCCTGGAGGCTGGCGCTGACGAAGAAGTACTGCTGCTTGAAGCGCAGCTCGCGGCCCTGCGGCGTGGAGTCGTCCGGATACAGCACGCGCGACAGGTTCTTGGCCTCGACCTGCTCTTGCACCGCCGCGGCGTAGTCGCCGGAATTGAACGCCTCGATGTGAAAGGGTGTGATGCCGCGGCCCGACCACAGGCGCAGGTGGTTCACCGTCGGCACGCGATTACCGGGAATGAGCTGA
>JAFEGC010000174.1 GCA_018240265.1 Pseudomonadota bacterium
AACTTCGACCGCCTGAATCAAGAGGGGCGTATCTGGTGGGGCGAGTCTGGGAACAATATGCCTCGCCTCAAGCGCTATCTCTCGGATGTGAAGGATGGTGTGGTGCCACAGACAATGTGGTTCTACAAAGATGTCGGGCACACTCAGGAAGCGAAAAAAGAACTGCTCGAACTGGTCGACTTCGACACCTCAGACGACGTGTTCATCACGCCGAAACCCACCCGGCTCATTCAGCGCATCCTGCAGATTGCCACCGACAAGGATTCCATCGTCCTCGACAGCTTTGCCGGTTCCGGCACGACTGGCCACGCCGTGCTCAAGCAGAACATTGAGGACGGCGGCAATCGCAGATTCATTCAGGTGGAAATGCTTCCTGAGGTGGCAGGCACCATCACGGCGGGACGGGCCAAGCGCGCGATTACCGGCTATACCAACGCCAAAGGGCAAACAGTAGAGGGCCTCGGCGGTGGTTTCCAGTTCTGCCGCCTGTCCGCCGAACCCTTGTTCGACGCCGACGGCCAGATCCGCAGCGACGTGAAATTCGCGCAACTGGCCGAGTTCGTCTGGTTTGCCGAAACCGGCACGGGCTTCACCGGCACCGCCGATTCGCCCCTGCTGGGCATCCACGAAGGCCGCGCCATCTATCTGCTCTACAACGGCATTCTCAAGGACCGCACCGTTGCCGGCGGCAATGTACTCACCGGCCCGGTGTTCGATGTGCTGCCGAAGTTCGCCGGCCCGAAAGTGATCTACGCCGCCGCCAACCGCATGGGCGCCCGCGCCGCACGCGAGGGCATCACCTTCAAGCAAACCCCTTACGCGCTGGAGGTGTGAGCATGAACCCGGATCGCAAGGTCATCATCATTGCAGGGCCCAATGGCGCAGGCAAAACCACCTTCGCCCGCGAGTTTCTGCCCCATGAGGCGGCTTGCCCGGTGTTTGTGAATGCCGATTTGATTGCCGCAGGGCTGGCACCGTTTGCACCGCAAACCGCTGCCGTACAGGCCGGGCGGCTGATGCTGGCCGAACTGGATCGGTACTTTCAAGCGGGCAGCAGCTTTGCCTTTGAAACCACCCTGTCGGGCCGCGCCTATTTGCGCCACATTCACAAATGGCAGGCGGCGGGGTATCGGGTGGAGCTGATTTTTCTGCGGCTCAACCATGCCGACGAGGCCGTGGCACGTGTGCAGCAACGGGTTCGCCAAGGCGGCCACGACATTCCGGAAGCCGTGATTCGCCGCCGTTTCAGCGCTGGATTGGATAATTTTCACCAGTATTACGCCCCCGCCGTCGATGCCTGGGCCCTGTACAACAACGCCGGTGAAGCGCCGGTACTACTGGACTGGAGAGAGCGATGAACACCAAGACTATCAATCAGGCTAACAACGCAGATTTGCGTGGCTCGTGGCAGGCATTGCAGCGTGCGGCGCAACGTGCGCGTGAGCTGGCCGCGCAAACAGGTACCGAACTGATCGTCAGCCGTGGCGGTGTCATCGAGCGCATCAAACCACAGCCAACCTCGGCGCAGCAGCAGGTGCACGAATCGGCGGCACCCTATGGCGACAAGTCATGACGGCCTTCGCCCCCAAAACCTACCAACAGCAGGTGCTCGACAGCGTGGAAGCCTATTTCAAGGCCTGCCATGAACTGCCGTCGCCGTCGCTTGCCTTCACCGCCACCACCGAGCGCCTGTGGGGGCGCGGCAACCCGTACAACCCGCTGTCGGGCTTCCCACTCGACATGCCCTATTTCTGCCTGCGCGTGCCCACCGGCGGCGGCAAGACCTGGCTGGCGGCGAAAAGCGTGGTGCTGGTCAACACCCATCTCTTGCGAACCGAGCACAGCGTGATTCTGTGGCTGGTGCCGAGCAAGCCGATTCGCGAGCAAACCATCAAGGCGCTGAAAAATCGCAGCCACCCGTATCACGCCGCCCTGCGCGAGGCGGGGCCGATCATGGTGCTGGATCTTGAAGAGGCCAAGAGCGTGACCCGCGCCACGCTGGACACGTCCACCACGATCATCGTCGCCACACGGCAGGCGTTTCAGGTGGAAGAGGAGGAGTGCCGCAAGGTGTACCAGTCCAGCGGCGCGCTGATGCACCACTTCGACAACCTGTCGCCCACACAGCGCGATGAGTTGCTGAGCGATGGCGAGGGCAGCGAGCGCACCACGCCGTATTCGCTGGCCAACGTGCTGCGCCTGCGTCGGCCCTTCGTCGTTGTCGATGAGGCGCACAACAGCCGCACCGAACTGGCCTTCGACATGCTGGCGCGCTTTCGCCCCAGCGGCGTGATGGAGCTGACCGCCACGCCCGACCTGGAACGCACGCCCAGCAATGTGCTGCACAGCGTGTCCGCCGCTGAGTTGAAGGCGGAGGAGATGATCAAGCTGCCGGTGGTGCTGCAAACCGAACCCAACTGGCAGCAGTGCCTGAGTGACGCCATTGGCCGGCGCGATGCTCTGCACACGCTGGCCGACGAAGAGCGTCGCGCGGGGGCGGCCTACTTGCGCCCGCTGGTGTTGATTCAGTCGGAACCGCGCCGCGCTGGCATCGAGACGCTGGATTTCGAGAAGGTGAAAAACGAGCTGATCACCAACCACGGCGTTCCCGCCAGCGAAATCGTGGTGGCCACGGGCGACGAAAAGGGGCTGGAGCAGATCGATGCCGATTACAAGCTGGGCATTGCCGATCCTGCTTGCCCGGTGAAGTTCGTCATCACCCAGAAGGCGCTGGCCGAGGGCTGGGATTGTCCGTTTGTCTACATTCTGGTGAGCATGGCGTCGCTGTCGTCGGCCACGGCGGTGGAGCAGTTACTCGGGCGCGTGTTGCGTCAACCTGGTGCCAGCCACCGCAGTGCCCGCGCATTGAATCAATCGTATGCCTTCGTGGTGTCGCGCAACTTTGCCGAAACGGCAGGCGCGCTGCGCGACCGGCTGGTGGCCGGTGCAGGCTTTGAGCGGCGCGATGTTGCCGAGTTCGTTACTGCCGCCAAGGCCGAGCAGGCGCGACTGGACTTGGAGGGCCACGCAGGGCGCGTGGTCGTTCGGTCCGTGGCGATTACCTTGTCCGAAAAACCCGACCTGAAGAGCGTGCCGAAGCCGGTGCGTGACAAGGTCAGTTGGGACGGCAAGCTCAATACGCTGACCATCAGCACGCCACTCACGGAAGATGAAACCGAAGTCCTCAAGGCCTCGGTCACTTCCGAAACTGCGGCAGCGGCGATTGTGGAAGCCGCCGAAGTCAGCCGCACCACGGCAATTGAATTCTTCCAGACGCCTGCCGAATTGGGCGAGCGCTTCCGCGTGCCGCAGTTGGCCTTGCGTGTGCAGGGCCAACTGGCGCTGTTTGATGACCCGGAGGTGCTGGAGTATCCGTGGGACCTCTCACCCTACGATGCCGCGCCGACAGCCGATGACCTAACGGCGTTGGGTGCGGCACTGAAGGTGTCGGAAGGTGGCGAGATTGACATCGACGAGGGCGGCCACGTCGTGTCGCGCTTCCTGCCCGACTTGCAGCGCGATCTGGGCCTTGTTTATCAACCCGAAAATTGGGATGAAGTTCGCATCGCCACCTGGCTGTGCCGCAACCTCCCCGAGCCGTCACTGACCCACGCAAGCAAACAGGCATTTGTTGCGGCATGGGTCACTGATTTGCTTGGGCGGGATGCCTTCACGCTGGCACGCGCCAACCTGCAGAAGTTTCTGATCCGCAATCTGGTCGAGGCGCGCATTCGTGAATTGCGCAAGCAGGCCGTTGGCAAGGCATTCCAGCAGACGCTATTCGGTGACGATGCGGCCACGCGGGTGGCGGTGACCGATCAATACGCCTTTGAATTTCATGCCCAAGCCTATGCACCGAGCCGCGACTACGACGGGCGCTTCGGGCATTTCGATTTCCGCAAGCACTTCTATGGACGCATGGGTGACTTCGACAGCAAGGAAGAGTTCGAATGCGCCTGCCAGTTGGATATGTGGGCGCAGCAGGGCCGCATCCAGTTCTGGGTGCGTAACCTGGTTCGGCGTGAAGGCAGTTCATTCTTCTTGCAGAAGGCCGATGGTCGGTTCTACCCAGACTTCCTCTGCCAGTTGCCAGGGACGGCAGGCCAGCCGGGGCCGATTCTCGCGGTTGAATATAAGGGCGCGGATCGATGGAACGGGGCTGAGGATGACCGTCTGATCGGTGGCCTGTGGGCCAATCTGTCAGAAGGCCGTTGCCGGTTCGTGATGGTCAAGGACAAGCGGTGGGATTGGGTTGAGGAGGCACTGAAGTGAGTGACTTCCAAACGCAATACGCCCTGTGGGATGAGTTCCTGGCCGAAGGCGGTGATGGCGAGGCCCGGCAACGGCTGATCGAGATGCTGTGCTGCCTGGGCGGCTTTCGCCACATTCAGACCGACAGCGCCCAGTTGCTGGCGCGACGGATGCCGTTGCTGGAGGTGTTCATCGGCGAGTTCCTGCGCAGCGTGGCGGACATCGTTAAGCGCGGTCTGCGCGGCGATTACAGCCTGCGGCAAGGCAACATCTTCGCGTTGCGCGGCAAGCTGCAAATGACCAAGCACCTGCGGCAGAACCTGTGCCGCCTGGATCGCTTCTTTGCAGCGTTTGACGAGTTCTCGACCAACCGCCCTGAAAACCGCCTGCTGCACGCGGCCTTGCGCCGGGTGCTGGCGTGGACGGCCTCACAGGCCCACAGCCAACTGGCGCGCGAGCTGTGCTTCGTGTTCGCCGACGTGCCTGCGTCGGATCAACCCGCACTGGATTTTCAGCGGGTGCGGCTGGACCGGGGCATGGGCCACTACGCTGATGCGCTGGCGTGGGCGCGGCTGATCTTGCAGGACGAATCGCCACTCACCGGGGCGGGAGGTCATCACGCGCCTTCTCTGCTGTTTCCGATGGAGGCGGTGTTTGAGGCCTTTGTGGCCAAGCATCTGGCACGGCAACTGGCCCAGTCCTTCACCCTCAAGACCCAGGCGCGCAGCTTCTCGCTCGTCACGCATCGCGGGCAGGACTGGTTTCGCCTGAAGCCCGATTTGCTCGTTCAGGCGTCAGGCGCGAACCGCTGGGTGCTGGACACCAAATGGAAACTGCTCGACGGCAAGAAGGCCACGGGCGCGGAAAAATACGGGTTGGATCAGGGCGACTTCTATCAACTGCACGCCTACGGTCAGAGCTACCTCGACGGCCGGGGCGATGTGGTGCTGATCTATCCCAGGACGGATTCCTTCAACGAAGCGCTGCCCGTGTTCGGATTTCCGAAGTCCGCTGGTTTGCGGCTGTGGGTGCTGCCGTTCTGTCTGAAGGACAAGCGGCTGCTGTTGCCGCCGTGCGGCAGTCTCGATGCGCTGTTCGGCCGCCGGGATTCGTCGTTGGCGAATGGATGCAACGCCGCCGACGTGGCACCTCAAGACGTGGCCTTGGCATGACGGATGAGTTGGCGGCGCTGCGTGCCGAGAACGCCCGCCTGATCGCGCTGCTGGAAACGCAAGGCATCGAGTGGCGCTTACCGCAGCCGGCCACTGTAGTGGCCCGGGAGCAAGAATACTCTCGGCTGTCCACCGACGAGAAGATCGCACTGTTCCGCCGCCTGTTTCGGGGGCGTACCGATGTTTATCCGATTCGATGGGAAAGCAAAACCACGGGCAAGGCCGGTTACGCCCCGGCCTGTGCCAACGAGTGGCGCGCCGGTGTCTGCGAGAAGCCGCGCATCAAGTGTGGCGAATGCAGTCAGCGGCTGCTGATCCCGCTGTCCGACGCCGTGGTCTATGACCATCTGGCCGGTGGGCACACGGTTGGGGTGTACCCGCTGCTGGAGGACGACACTTGCTACTTCCTCGCGGTTGACTTCGATGAAGCCGATTGGCGGGACGATGCCCGCGCATTCATGCAATCCTGTGGCGAACTCGGCGTGCCCGCTGCGCTGGAGATTTCGCGCTCCGGTAAGGGTGCGCACGCCTGGGTGTTCTTCGCCGGTCGAGTGTCGGCCCGTGATGCGCGACGCCTGGGCACGGCCATCATCAGCCACACCTGCGCGCGCACGCGACAGCTCCGGCTCACGTCCTACGACCGGCTGTTCCCGAACCAGGACACGATGCCCAAGGGCGGCTTCGGCAATCTGATCGCCTTGCCTTTGCAGAAGGGGCC
>JAFEGC010000175.1 GCA_018240265.1 Pseudomonadota bacterium
GCATGCTGCGCGCGGTGCGCACGGCTTCTTGATGGGTATCGCAGATCACCACGCCCTTGCCGGCGGCCAGGCCGTCGGCTTTGACCACCACGGGCAACGGGCGTGAGTGCACGAAGCTTTCGTCGAAGTTGGCTCGCGTGAACTTCGCATACGCTGCGGTGGGGATGCCGTAGCGGCGCAGGAAATCCTTGGTGTAGCCCTTGGAGCCTTCCAGCCTCGCGGCGGCGCGCGTCGGCCCGAAGCAGCGCAAGTTCGCGCGTGTGAATTCATCGACGATGCCGGCGACCAGCGGCACCTCGGGCCCGACGATGGTGAGGCCGACGCGGCGTTCCTGCGCGAACTCACGCAGTCGCGCGATGTCGTTCGCAGCGATGTCGATGTTACCGACCTTGGGCTCGGTGGCGGTGCCGGCATTGCCCGGCGCCACAAACACGTGGCCGACGCGCGCGCTTTGCGCGCATTTCCAGGCCAGCGCGTGCTCACGCCCGCCGCCGCCGACGATGAGCACGTCCAGGCTCAATGCCGGAAATGCCGCATGCCGGTGAACACCATGGCCATGCCGTGTTCGTCGGCGGCCGCGATCACCTCGTCGTCGCGTATCGAGCCGCCGGGCTGGATCACGGCCTGGATGCCGAAGCCGGCCGCCACGTCCAGGTTGTCGCGGAACGGGAAGAAGGCATCGGAGGCCATGACGGCGCCGGTGGTGGACAGGTGCTCGTCGGCCGCCTTCATCGCCGCGATCCGCGTGCTGATCACCCGGCTCATCTGTCCGGCGCCGACGCCCACGGTCATGTTCCCGTGCGCGTAGACGATGGCATTGGATTTGACGAAGCGCGCCACGCGCCAGGCGAACAGCAGGTCCGACAGCTCGGCGGCCGATGGCGCGCGGCGTGTGACTACGCGCAGATCCTTTGCGCCGATGACGGCGATGTCACGCGACTGCGCCAGCAGTCCGCCGGCAACACTCCGATATTCCAGCAGTTGCGACACGGGTTGGTCGAGCGGGCCGGTGACGAGTACGCGCACATTGTTTTTGGCGGCGAGAATCGGCACGGCATCCGCGGCCAGCGCCGGCGCGAGAATCACCTCGACGAATTGACGCTCGACGATGGCGCGGGCGGTGGCGGCATCCAGCGGTCGGTTGAAGGCGATGATGCCACCGAAGGCGGAGGTGGGATCGGTACGATGAGCCTTGTCGTAGGCCTCCAGCGGCGAGGCGCCGAGCGCGACGCCGCAGGGATTGGCGTGTTTGACGATGACGCAGGCGCAGGTCTCGAACTGACGCACGCATTCCAGCGCGGTGTCGCTGTCGGCGATGTTGTTGTACGACAGTTCCTTGCCCTGTACTTGCGTCGCGGCGCTGACGCTGGCACCCAGGCCGCGCGGGTCGGAATAGAACGCTGCTTGCTGATGCGGGTTCTCGCCGTAGCGCAAGTCGAGGCGTTTGCGGAATGACAGGTTCAGATCGTCGGGGAAAGTCGGCGCATCCACCGCGCCGGGCTTTGCACCCAGGCGCCCGGTGAAGTAGGCGCAGATCATGGCATCGTACTGCGCCGTGTGCGCGAAGGCCTTGGCGGCCAACCGCTGGCGCATGGCCAAATGGGTGGTGCCCTGGTTCGCCGCCAGCTCGTCCAGCACGTTGCGGTAATCGGCCGGGTCCACCACCACGGTGACGGAGGCGTGATTCTTGGCGGCGGCGCGCACCATGGCGGGGCCGCCGACGTCGATGTTCTCCACCGCCATTTCGTAGCTGCAGTCCGTTTGCGCCACGGTGGCGGCGAAGGGATAGAGATTCACCGCCAGCAGATCGATGGATTCGATGCCGTGCTGGCGCATCACCGCATCGTCGATGCCGCGCCGGCCCAGGAGCCCGCCGTGGATTTTCGGATGCAGGGTCTTGACCCGGCCGTCCATGATTTCCGGAAAGCCGGTGTGATCCGCGACCTCTTTCACCGCGATGCCGTTGCGTACCAGGAGCTTGGCGGTGCCGCCGGTGGACAGCAGTTCCACGCCGCGCTCTTTCAGCGCGCGCGCGAATTCCACCACGCCCGTCTTGTCCGACACGCTCAACAGTGCACGACTGACCCGGACGGAATTGGTCAATGCAGGCTACTCGCCGATGCCGAACTCTTTGAGCTTCTTGCGCAGCGTGCCGCGGTTGATGCCCAGGATGTCGGCGGCGCGGCACTGATTGCCGGCGACGTGGCTCATCACCACCTTGAACAGCGGTTCCTCGACTTCACGCATCACCAGCTCGTACAAGTGCGCCGGCCGGTGGCCGTTCAGCGCCTGGAAGTAGCATTGCAGCGCTTCTTCCGCGTGCGAACGCAGCGGCACGCCCTTGCCGTTGACCCGGATGTCACGGCCGTCGAACGACGACGCATGCTTCGATGATCTTGCTTTTTTCCTGGTGGCCATCTTCGTGAGGATCCAGTGCGTTACTCCCGCGCCACCTTGCACGCAAGCCCGCCTGCTCACCCGAAGGTTTCCGACAGCGTGGCCAGTTGCTCCTGCGGCGTGATTGCGCGCAACAGCGATTGACGCACATCCTCGGAGCTGCCGTGCTCCCGGCAATACCAATTCAAGTGCTTGCGAGCCACACGAACTCCTGCTTCGCCGCCGTACAGCGAGTACAGGTCTTCGAGGTGGGCGCGCATGATATCACGGACAACTTGCCACGCTAGCGGCGCGCGGAATTCACCGCGTATCAGGAAATGATTGACATCGGCGAAGATCCATGGCTTGCCAAAGGCAGCGCGTCCGATCATCACCGCATCGCAGCCGGTGCGCCGCAAAATTTCCGCCGCGCCCTGCGGCGTTCGGACATCGCCGTTGGCGATGACCGGAATGCGCAGCAAGGATTTGATTTCTCTCACCGTGTCATGTTCCGCATCGCCGCCATACAGATCTTCGCGGGTGCGTCCGTGGATGGCGATGGCGGCGAGCCCCGCATCCTGCGCCAGCCGCGCGATGCGCACACCGTTGCGATGCCGCCGATCCCAGCCGGTGCGCGTCTTGAGCGTCACCGGGATCGCGACCGCACGCACCACCGCTTCCAGGATGCGCGCCACCAGCGCCTCGTCCTGCAGCAGCGCTGAGCCTGCCAGGCGGTTGCAGACCTTCTTGGCGGGACAGCCCATGTTGATGTCGATGATTTGCGCGCCTTCGTCCGCGCAGCGACGAGCGGCCTGCGCCATCATCTGCGGATCCCAGCCCGCGATCTGCACCACCCGCAGGCCGGATTCTCCGCGGAAGTCCTTGCGCAGGCGCGACTTTCGCGTATGCCACAGGTTGATATCGGAAGTGAGCATCTCCGACGCCGCAAGGCCCGCGCCGAAACGGCGGCATAGCTGGCGGAAGGCGCGGTCGGTGATGCCGGCCATGGGCGCGAGCAGCGCGCGCGAGGCGAGCTCGTGCGCACCGATGCGCAGCGGCGGTGCGGCGCCGCTTGGCGGTGCGCTAAGGTGCGCGGTGGCCGGCCGGTGCATCGTTGGCGCAGAGGATGCGGGCGTTGGAGCGCGGTTCGCACACGTCGAGTTCGAATCCTTCCGCCGCCTTGCCTGGATCGAGTATGTCGATCAACAAGTCGGCGCGCTCGCCGGGGCTCAACGCGTGTTGCGGCGCGCGGTGCAGGTATTCCGCCGGCTGAAAATCGCGCGCACCGATGCGCGTGCCGAAACGGTCTTCCAGTTTCAGGCGCAGCAGCGGATAGGGTTGCGGTTCCGCGCCGTTGTTGATGAGGCTGGCGCGCACGTGCAGCGTGCCGTCGGCGCTGGTATCGCCGGTGACGCCCCAGGGACGTATCTCGAACGCCGCCAGGTTCAGCCGCGCTGCGATGGGGTGTCCCGCGAGCTCATACAGCGAGCGCAGCGGGGCACCGACGACCGGCATCTGCGCGAGCGGTTCACGGTATCGATGCACCAGCTGTACGGCCAACAACAGCGCGAGCGCCGCGGCGGCCGCGATCCAGCGGCCGCGGTGCCGCTCGCGCGGGGGCGCGAGATCCTCGATGTCTCGCGTCGGCAGGATCTGTTCGATCCAGTTCGCGCGCGCCGCGGCCTCGGACGCACCCGCCGGCTCGGTTGCGGCCTGTGCTGGCGGTGCATCTTCCGGGAATGCCGAGGCCGCGCGCTCGTCCGCGAAAGCGGCGTCCAAAGCGGCGTCGAAAGCGAAGTTGCCGGGCGCGCCGGCGTGCGCTTCGGGCGAAGCGGTCGTGAAAGGCGCGGCATCCATTCGCAGCGCGCGCGCCGTGGCTCCGGCCGCCAAGGCGCTCGCCGCGCTGATTCGCGCGGGCGCGGCCCCCGCCGTGCCCATCGCCGACGCGGCGTTGGTCGCCGCTGCCGCCGCCGGGTCGCCCGCCACGGCGGGCATCGCTGCCGCCGCGCCGCTCGTTCCCGCGATCCATGCCGGTGCATCGCCCGCCGGCGCGGCGCCGACCGCGGTGTGCGTATCGGTGGGTTCGAGTTCTTCCAAGCCGCGCAGCGCCAGCGGGCCGCGCCGCGGCGCGAAGTGATGCGGGCGCGCTTCGACGAATATCCGGTCCAGTTCGCCGGGCGGTAGCGTGAATTCCAGAGACGGGTCGTCGGCGATGCTCTGCGAGTCAGCGTCGGTGTGGGAGGTCTGCTTGAGGTCTGCCGCGAAGTCCATTGGCGCCCGAGATTCCGGTGCCGGCTCCGTCGTACGCGGCGCCTGCTGCGCCGCCGCGCCCGCGAACGCCTGCGGTTCCTCGGCCAGGCTCCCCAGCGCGTTGAACTCCTCGCCGCAACGTCCGCAGCGCACCTCGCCCGCGGCGGCGCGCAAGGTTTCCGCGGAAAGCTTGAATATGGTCTGGCAGGCGGGGCATTGCGTAAACACGGGCTATTCCAGGCTCCTGGGCCGATGCTGCGGGCGGGGCGGCCTCAAGCGGCGCACCAGCTTCATACAGGACCAGCCATCTTCGTGACAGTGCCGTTCGGTGCGAAACCACGCGGCGTAGGCCATAAGCACCGATGGCGCCTGCGTATCGAGGATGCCGGACAGGATCAGTATGCCACCGGGCCGGCAGACCGAGGCCAGCTTTCCCGCCAGCTCGATCAGCGGCTGGGCCAGGATGTTCGCCATGACGCAATCCGCCGGCGCCAGTGCGGCATCCGTGCCCTGCGCGGTGATTTTATCCGATATGCCGTTGCGCCGGGCGTTCTCGGCGAGCGCGAGCAGCGCCTGTGGATCGATGTCCACGCCCACCGCGGAGCGCGCACCCAGCTTCAGCGCGGCGATGCACAGGATCCCTGAGCCGCAGCCGTAATCGATCACCGTGCGGCCCTGCCAGTCCATGGCATCGATCATGCGCAGGCATTGCGCGGTGGTGGCATGCGTGCCGGTGCCGAAGGCCAGCCCGGGATCCAAGCGCACCACGGTCGCCCCGGGCGGCGGTGGTTCCGGCCACTCGGTTGGATAGACATACAGGCGCGCGCCGAAACGCAGCGGCTGGAAATGCAGCAGCCATTCGCGCTCCCAGGCGCGCTCCGCGATGAGATCTGCCCGCGCGGTGGCAGCGACCCCCGGATCCAGACGCTCGCGCACTTGTTGCAGGCGTTGCGGCGCCGGCATCGAGTCGTCGAACAGCGCGCGCACCAGCGTGTCCTGCCACAGCCGCACCTCGCCGGGCAGGGGTTCCAGCACGGGCTCATCGCCGCGGTCGGCGAAAGTTACCGACAACGCGCCGAGGCCCGCCAGAGTGTCGGACAACGCCTCGCCGTCGGCAGCTGCCAAGGCGAATTCGATCTGGATGTAATGCATCGCGCCAGCAAACCGCCGCGGCCGGCCGCGGCTACTTGAGGCCCAGGCGCCGCTCCAGGTAATGGATGTCGGTGCCGCCCTGGCGGAAGGCGGAGTGATTGCAGATTTCCCGGTGCAGCGGAATGTTGGTCTTGATGCCTTCCACCACCATTTCCGCCAGCGCGTTGCGCATGCGCGCGATGGCGGTCTCACGGGTGTCGCCGTGCGAGATCAGCTTGCCGATCATGGAGTCGTAGAACGGTGGAACCTGGTAGCCGGTGTACACGTGGCTGTCGACCCGGATGCCCGGACCGCCCGGCGCATGCCACAGCCGGATCGGGCCGGGCGAGGGCATGAAGGTCTTTGGGTCCTCGGC
>JAFEGC010000176.1 GCA_018240265.1 Pseudomonadota bacterium
CGGTCAAGGAACTGATCGCAGAGGGCAAGGTGAAGCACTTCGGTATGTCCGAGCCTGGCCTCGCGACGTTGCGACGTGCCCACGCGGTGCAGCCGGTCACGACGCTGCAGAATGAATACAGCCTGTGGACACGCGGACCGGAGACCAACGGCATCCTGGCGGCCTGTGACGAGCTCGGCATCGGCCTGGTGCCGTACAGCCCGCTCGGCAAGGGCTTCCTCACCGGCGCGATGAACAAGGACACGAGGCTGGGCGAAGGCGATTTCCGCAGCGCGCTGCCGCGCTTTGCGCCGCAAGCGCTGGAGAAGAACCAGGCGCTGGTGGACTTGTTGCGCCGGGTGGGCGAAGTCCATGGCGCCACTCCCGCGCAGATCGCCCTGGCCTGGCTGCTGGCGCAGCGGCCATACATCGTGCCGATTCCGGGCACGACCAGGCTGCAGAGGCTGGAAGAGAACATCGGCGCTGCCGCCGTTGAACTCTCGACTGCCGACCTGCACGAGATCGAACAGGCGGCCGCGCAAATCCACATCGAGGGCGAGCGCTACGCGCCGTCGCAACTGGCGATGGTCGGGCGTGAAGCGGCGCCGGCAAACCGCTGAGCCCGCCAGGGAGACACCATGAGCGAATCCGTGGTCGCCAACCTCACGCTCGACAACGCCGTGCCGTTCCCGGTCATCGGGCTCGGCGTCTTCCAACCTGCACTGATCGAACAAGTCAGGAGTTGACCCATGTACGCAACGCTCATGCACGGCCCCCGCGATGTCCGCTACGAGCGGGTCGCCGACCCGAAGATCGAAAAGCCCACCGACGCGATCATCAAACTGTCGGCGACCTGCATCTGCGGGTCCGACCTGTGGTCCTACCGCGGGCTATCGCCACAGGACGGCCCGGCGCACATGGGCCACGAATACTGCGGCACGGTGATCGAGGTCGGTTCGGATGTACGGACGATCCGTCCCGGTCAGTTCGTCGTGGGCAGCTTTTGCCTCTCCGACAACACCTGCCCGCACTGCAAGTTCGGCTTCCACTCCTCTTGTCAGCAGCGCGAGTTCATGACCGGTGCGCAGGCGCCGTATGCACGCGTGGCGCTGGCCGATGGCACGCTGGTCGCAACGCGCGATATGCCCAACGCGGACATGATCCCTCACATGCTCGCCGCTTCCGACGTGCTCGGCACCGGCTGGTACGCGGCCGATGCCGCGCAGGTGCGCAAGGGCGGTACCGCCGTTGTCGTGGGTGACGGCGCGGTTGGCCTGATGGGTGTGCTGGCCGCCAGCCAGATGGGGGCAGGGCGCATGATCGCGATGAGCCGCCACGCCACGCGCCAGCAACTGGCGCGCGAGTTCGGCGCCACCGACATCGTGGAAGAGCGCGGCGCCGACGGCATTGCCCGTGTCATGGACCTGACCGACGGCATCGGTGCGGAGTCGGTGCTCGAATGCGTCGGCATGGATGCATCGATGGAGCAGGCGATGGGCGTGTGCCGCCCCGGCGGCACCATCGGCTTTGTCGGCGTGCCACACGGAGTCAGCTTCGACGGCCAGCAACTGTTCTTCAAGCAGCAGCGCATGCTCGGTGGCCCGGCACCGGTGCGTCGCTTCCTGCCCGACCTGATGGATCGCGTGCTCAAGGGCGCGATCCAGCCCGGCAAGGTCTTCGACCTGGTGCTGCCGATCGCGCAGGTGGCGGAAGGTTACAAGGCGATGGACGAGCGCCGCGCGATCAAGACGCTGCTGCGCGTCGATGGAGGAGATCAAGATGCGTGATACATGCAATCATTCGAATGAGGATCAGGATCCTTCCGGGAGTGATCGCCGGAGGTTCCTTGCCACCGGACTCGGCATGGCCGCCGCCGCACCGCTGCTGTTCGCAAGCGCGACCACGCAGGCGCAGTCGGCCCGGAACGCCGTCGCCGCCGGTCCGTATCCAACCCGCGCCTGGGGCGTCACGGAAACCGCCGGCAAGTTCGCGCCGATGACCATCCAGCGCCGCGCGCTGGGTGACAACGATGTGCTGCTCGACATCCTCTATGCCGGCATCTGCCATTCGGACGTGCATACCGCGCGTGGCGACTGGGGTGCGCCGGGCTTGCCCTGCGTGCCCGGCCACGAGATCGTCGGGCGCGTGGTGGCGGTGGGCCGCAACGTCACCAAGTTCCGCGTCGGCGACGTCGGCGGGGTGGGCTGCATGGTCGATGCCTGCGGCAGCTGCGAGAACTGCCTCGCCGATCGCGAGCAGATCTGCGTCAACGGCACCACCTTCACCTACGACTCGCCCGACAAGGTGTCCGGTGGCCACACCCTCGGCGGCTACTCCGAGCGGATCGTCGTCACCGAGAAGTTCGTGATCCGCATCCCGCCGGGCATGGATCTGCGCGCGACCGCGCCGATCCTGTGCGCCGGCATCACCACCTTCTCGCCGATCCGGCACTGGGGCGTGGTGCCGGGGCAGCGTGTGGCGGTGGTGGGCCTGGGCGGGCTGGGGCACATGGCGGTCAAGCTGGCGGTGGCCCAGCGCGCCGACGTCACCGTGCTGACCACCACGCCGGGCAAGATCGCGGCCGCGCGCGCGATGGGCGCCAGCGCCGCCTACCTCTGGCAGGACGCGCAGGCCCGGCCGGAACTGCGCAACCACTTCGACCTGATGATTTCCACCGTGCCCTACGCCTTCGAGGCGGAGCCGTTCATGCAGATGCTGAAACTGGATTCCACCTTCGTGAATGTCGGGCTGGGCGAGGCACGCGGGATCAACCCCGCCGCGATGGCTTTCGGCCGCAAGAGCCTGGCCGGCTCGATGATCGGCGGCATCGCCGAGACGCAAGAGGTGATTGACCACTGCTTCGCCCGCCACATCTATCCGGACGTGGAAGTGATCAGGCCGGAGCAGATCGATGCGGCCTACCAGCGGGTCGTCGGCAAGGACGTGCGCTTCCGCTTCGTCATCGAGTTCGCGTCATCATGAAACATCCGGATGCCGACAAAGCCCTTTCATCACGCCGCCTGTTTCTGGGCACCGGGGCTGCGCTCGCCGCAACCTCCGTGCTGGGCGGGACGTCTGCCGCGCAGGTCCCCGCGCCCACGGATGCGGCGGCAACCCCTGCGCCGGGCCTGAATCGCAAGCGTCGCCTCGGGCCGCTGGAGGTTTCGCCCATGGGCCTGGGCTGCATGAGCGGCAGCGCCTTTTTCTATCCGCTGCCGGGCAAGGCGCGGATGATTTCGGTGATCCGCCAGGCCCACGAGCGCGGCGTCACGCTGTTCGATACCGCCGAACTCTACGGTCCGTTCACCAACGAGGAACTGGTGGGAGAGGCGATCCAGCCCTTCCGCAAGAACATCGTGCTGGCCAGCAAATTCGGCTTCGCCTACGACGGCAACCAATCGATCGGAGCCGACAGCCGGCCGGCCACGATCCGCCGCGCCGTCGACGGCAGCTTGCGCCGGCTCAGGACCGACTACATCGACCTGCTGTACCAGCACCGGGTCGATCCCAAGGTGCCGATCGAAGACGTGGCCGGTACGGTCAGGGACCTGATCGGCGAAGGCAAGGTGCGAGCGTTCGGCATGTCAGAGCCCGGACTGGAAACCTTGCGCCGGGCCCATGCGGTGCAGCCGGTGGCGGCCGTGCAGAACGAATACTCGGTACTGGAACGCGGGCCCGAACGAGGCGCCCTGGCGGTGTGCCGGGAACTGGGGATCGGTCTCGTGCCCTGGGCCCCGCTGGCACGCGGCTTCACGACGGGACACTTCGGCATCGGCACCCGATTCCTTCCCGGTGACTACCGCGGCGGCCTGCCACGCATGTTCCCCGATTCGATGCCCGCGAACCTGCACGTTGTCGCGCTTCTCGAGCGCTGGGGTGTAGCGAAACAGGCGACACCGGCGCAGGTTTCGCTGGCCTGGTTGCTTGCGCAGGGAACCGACATCGTGCCCATCCCCGGCAGCACCGATCCATGGCACCTGATCGAGAACCTGGGAGGCGTCGAAGTCAGCTTCACCGCGGAGGAGCTGGTGCGATTTCGCGGGGAACTCGAGGCCATCCCGATCGTGGGGCCCAGAGGGTCACCACAGAGCATGGCCCAGAATGGCGTGGAAGCGCCGCCGAAGCGATGAAGGCGGCGTCCGAACGCCGCGGCAGATGGCCCCGGAGAAGAAAGCACCATGAGCGAATTGTTTGTCCGTCGAAACGCGATCACTACGAATGCCCTGGTGGCGCTGGTCTGCGTGTCCAGCCTGATCGCTGCGCCCCTTCGATCGGAAGCTGGTCCCGCCGCAGGCACAAGCGTCCTGTATCCGGGCGGCAAGTGGACGCCCGGACCCGCGCGCTTCGGCGCCGAGGTGGTCGAAGACGTGCCGGTGACGATGGACGACGGCGTGGTGTTGAACGCCAGCATCGCCTATCCCACCGATCCTGCCAGCGGGCGTCGCGCCCGCGGGCCGTTTCCGGTGGTGGTCGAGCACATGCCCTACGTGCAGTTCGCCGTGCCGGTCAAGGTCAATCCCTTCTTCGCCGAACACGGCTACATCTCCGTGCAGGTCCGCGCACGCGGACTCGGCAAGTCGGACGGCGCAGTGCAGTTTCTGTCACCGCGTGAAGGGCTCGATGGCAAGGCCATCATCGAATGGGCCGCCCATCGGCTGCAGGGCTCCGACGGCCGGGTGGGCCTGATCGGATGTTCATGGCCAGGCGCCATCGCCATGACCGATGCTGCTGCCGTCGGCCCCGGCTCGCCGCTGAAGGCGGTGGTCGCAGCGTGCTCGGGTATGGAGAACATGCACCGGCAATCGTGGTTGAATGCCGGTCTACCCACCATGAGTTTCTGGCAGTTCGCCGAGCTTGGACCCCAGTTGACCGGCAACTCGCCCGCCGGCCAGCGCTTCTTCAAGCGCTTTGCCGACGACGTGCTCAGTGGCGGCGACATGGCCCATGACGGCGACTACTGGCGTGACCGTGGGCGCGCGACGCTGGCCCGCAGGATCGTGGACAACGGTGTGCCGATGTTGCTGTGGGCGGGTTGGGGCGACATGGTGGAAACCGGCACGGTGCGCGCGTACGTGGCTCTGCAAAACGCCCATGCGCAGCGGCCGCTGGAGTCGCCGATGGAACCCGGCCAACGCGTCACGCCGCGCTACCAATTGATCATGGGCGGATGGGCGCACGGTCAGGGCCTGGACATGGGCGTTCTCCTGCAGTGGATGGACACCTGGATCAAGGGCGTGGACACCGGCATCCAGAACACGCCCACGCCGATGCATGTGTTCGAGCCGGGCAGCGATCGCTGGCTCAACCTGACCGGTTATCCGCTCGTCCAGCAGTACGCGCGCTGGAACCTCGGCGCCAAGGGTCAACTGCGGCCGGCATCCACGGACGCACCCGCAGGCCGCGACGAGCTGCGCTTTGGCGAGCCCGGCACGCCCGGCGCGAAGCTGACCTATACCAGCGCGCCATTGGCGCAGGGCGCGACGATCGCCGGCCCCATGAGCGTCACGCTCCATGCCTCGTCCAGCAACACCAACCTCGTGTTCATCGCGAGGCTGTACGATGTCGCTCCAGATGGAAGCGCCGTGCTGATCAGCCGCGGTGCGCTGCTCGGTAGCCAGCATCGGCTGGATGAGGTGAAGTCGTGGCGCGACGCCGCCGGCACCTTCACTTGGCCGTGGCCCTTGCTGGCGCGCGACGCATACCTCACGCCCCATCGGGACTACCGTTTCGACCTGGCGCTCGCGCCGCGGCAGTGGGGCGTGCGGCCCGGACACCGACTGCGGCTCGAACTCACCACGCAAACACCTGCAGATCGCTGTCCTGCAACGGGCCTGCCGCCGCTCGCTGACTCCGACCCCTGCCGGTTGACCCGGCCGCAGGAGAAGACGGTGCCTGGTGGGGTGTATGCCATCAGCCTGGGCGGGGCGACGCCCTCCACGCTGAATCTCCCCCTGTTGTCCTACCAGCATTTCCCGGCCGTGCGTGCCGGCATGCTGTCCTATCCTTGGAATGAAGGTCAGCGCGCCGTCGGTGGGCCGCATGCCGAGCCGTTCGCGCTGCCGCTGGAGTGGGGCGGGGAAGGGCGCGATGCGGGCGCGACCGATGCGGTTCATTCGTTCGCCACCTCGGCCACCACGGC
>JAFEGC010000177.1 GCA_018240265.1 Pseudomonadota bacterium
GGAAGCGGAACGTGCCGGAGTCGCGGTCGAAGATGGACACGCCGAGCACGTCCGCGGGCAGCAGGTCGCTGGTGAACTGGATGCGTTGAAAGCTCAAGGACAGCGCCTTGGCCAGCGCATGCGCCAGCGTGGTCTTGCCCACGCCGGGAATGTCCTCGATCAGCAGGTGGCCGCGCGCCAGCAGGCAGGCCACGCATAGCCGGATCTGCCGCGGCTTGCCCAGCACGATGCCGTCGACCTGCTGCAGGACGCTGCGCAGTTCCTGCGCCGGCGTGGTCATTGCGCGCGCAGCGCCTCCACCCGCGCGCACTGCCGGTCGAGCTGGGCGATCTCGGTGCGCAGCTCCGCGGCGCGCGCCTGGTCCTTGGCGACCACTTCCGGCGGCGCATTGGCCAGGAACTCGGTGTTGCCGAGCTTGCCGCTGATTTTCTTCAAATCGCCGTCGGCGCGGCTGCGCCGCTTCGCGAGGCGCGTAAGCTCCGCCGCCGGATCGATCAGCCCCGCCATGGGCACCAGCACCTGCAGTTCGCCCACCAGCGCAATCGCTGCGATGGGCGCGTTCTCGCCCTGTTCGAGCAGGCGCGGTGGATGCACGCCGGCCAGGCGCGTGAGGTACAGCCCGTGTTCGGCCAGCCGGCGGCGATCCTCGGCATTCGCGTTCTGCAACAGCACGTCGAGCTTGCGCGCCGGCGCGATGTCCATCTCGCCGCGGATCTGGCGCACGCCAAGGATGAAGTCCATCACCCAGCGCATGTCGCGCACCGAATCCGCATCGACGGCGGCGCTCTGCGGGAAAGGCGCTTGCATGATGCTGGCCCCGGCCTCGGGTTCAGCGCGACCGGCGGCTGGCGCGACGCGCTGCCAGAGTTCCTCGGTGACGAAGGGTGCGATCGGGTGCAGCGCACGGAGCGCGGTTTCCAGCGTGCGCACCAGCGTCAGGCGTGTGCCGCGGTGGGCCGCTTCCGATACGCCGGGCAAGGCCGACGGCGCGGGCTGCCCCGGCGCGTTGGCTGGCTCCGGTTCTCCGGCATCCCCGGTCGCGCCCGGCGCATTCAGCACCGCCTTGGCCAGCTCCACGTACCAGTCGCAGTAATCGTTCCAAATGAACTCGTACAGCGCGTTCACCACCGCATCGAGCCGATACTCGGCGAAGCCCTGCGCCACGCGCGCCAGCATGGCGTTGCACTGCGCGCCGATCCAGCGGTCCGCCAGGCTGTACTGCGCGCCGTCCTCGGTGAGGTTCGCGCCCTCGACGTTCATGAGCACGAAGCGCGCCGCGTTCCACAGCTTGTTGCAGAAGTTGCGGTAGGAATCCACGCGCGCCATGTCGAAACGCAGGTCGCGGCTTTGGGTGGCCAGTGAGGCGAAGGTGAGGCGCAGCGCATCGGTGCCGAAGGCGGCGATGCCTTCGGGAAACTGCTTGCGCGTGGCCTTCTCGATGGCGGGGCCCATCTGCGGCTGCATCAGCCCGGTGGTGCGCTTGGCCAGCAAATCGGCGAGTGAGATGCCATCGACGATGTCCAGCGGATCGATGACATTGCCCTTGGACTTGGACATCTTCTGGCCGTCGTGGTCGCGGATCAGGCCATGCACATAGACCTCGCGGAACGGCACGTCGCCGGCGAATTTCAAGCCCAACATGATCATGCGGGCCACCCAGAAGAAAATGATGTCGAAGCCTGTGACCAGCACGGAAGTCGGGTAGAAAGTGCGCAGTTCCAGCGTGTCCGCCGGCCAGCCCAGGGTGGAGAAGGGCCACAGCGCCGAGGAGAACCAGGTGTCCAGCACGTCCTCGTCCTGGCGCAGCGGCAGGTCGGCGGGCAGGCCGTGCACGCGGCGCGCATCGGCCTCGTCCAGACCGACATAGTGCTTGCCGGCCTCATCGTACCAGGCCGGAATGCGGTGCCCCCACCAGAGCTGGCGGCTGATGCACCAATCCTTGATGTTGCGCATCCAGTCGAAGTACACCTTGCTCCATTGCTCGGGGATGAAGCGGATGCGCCCGTCCTCGACCGCGCGGATGGCAGGGTCGGCGAGTGGCTGGATTTTCACGAACCACTGGTCGGTGAGCAGCGGCTCCAGCACCGCGCCGGTGCGATCGCCGCGCGGCACGGTCAGCTTGTGGTCCTCGGTCTTTTCCAGCAAGCCACTGGTTTCGAGATCCGCCAGCACACGCTTGCGCGCCTCGAAGCGGTCCAGGCCGCGGTAGGCAGGCGGCGCCGCCTCATTGAGCGCGGCCTCAGGCGTGAAAATATTGATCAGCGGCAGGCCATGACGCTGGCCCACTTCGTAATCGTTGAAATCGTGCGCCGGCGTGATCTTGACGCAACCGCTGCCGAAGGCCGGGTCCACGTAGGCATCGGCGATGATCGGAATTTCACGTTCGGTGAGCGGCAGGCGCAGCTTGCGGCCGATCAGCGCGCGATAGCGTTCGTCGTCCGGATGCACCGCCACGGCCGCATCGCCCAACAGCGTTTCGGGGCGGGTGGTGGCCACGGTGAGCGCACCGCCGCCGTCGGTGAGCGGATAGCGGATATGCCACAGGTGCCCGGGCTCCTCCTGTGCCGCCACTTCCAGGTCGGACAGAGCGGTCTTGAGCACCGGGTCCCAGTTGACCAGCCGCTTGCCGCGATAGACCAGGCCCTCGCGATACAGGCGCACGAACACATCGATGACGGCGCGCGACAGGCCCTCGTCCATGGTGAAGCGCTCGCGGCTCCAATCCACCGAGGCGCCGAGGCGGCGCATCTGCCGCGAGATCACCCCGCCGGATTCTTCTTTCCACTGCCACACGCGTTCGACGAAGGCCGTGCGGCCCAGCTCGAGGCGGCTCTTGCCGGCGGCGTTGAGCTGGCGCTCCACCACCATCTGGGTGGCGATGCCGGCGTGGTCGGTGCCGGGCTGCCACAGCGTGTCGAAGCCACGCATGCGGTGGTAGCGCGTCAGGGCATCCATGATGGTGTCCTGGAAGGCATGACCCATGTGCAGCGTGCCGGTGACATTGGGCGGCGGGATGACGATGCAGAAGGGCTGGCCATGGCCGCGGGGTGCGAAGGCGCGCTGTGCCTCCCAGGCGGCGTAGATGCGTTGCTCGATGGCGTGCGGACTGAATGACTTGTCCATGATATTTGCCGCAGTATAACGGGTCTAGGCGCCGTACCGGGCCCGCGGTGGGCGCGGTAGGGAGCCGAGGAATGGCGGCATGCAGATCAACCTCGCCAGCATGGTAGCGGCGGCAGCACTGGCCGCGGCGATCATCGCTCCGTAGGAGCCATCGACCCGTCTGCGGCGGCGTCGAGATGCGCCCGCAGCACACGCTCCACCAGCGCAGGCAGCTGCGCCTGGATCTGCGCCGCTACGCGCTCGACCAACTGCGCTTCCAGACCGGTCAGCGCCTGGTGCACGGCCTGCTCGGTCAGTTGCAGCGCTTCGCCCAGCAATTCCTCGCGCACCGCCTGTATCGACACCTCTGTGGGCGCGGGACTCGTCGCGGGCTTCGCCGCAGGCTCCGCCGTATTGAACACTTCGGTTAGCACAGGGATGCCGCGCCGGCGTTCGGGAAGTTCGTTCATTCGCGCATCTGGTGGGTTTCGAGCGCGATCTTGCGCTCGCGATAGGTCTTGAAACGCTCGCGGCCGCGCCGCAGGCGCTCGCCATCTTCATCCAGGATCTCCGCAATGCGCTTGTAACGTTGCAGCGCGTCGGGTTCGAAGCCGCCGAGGTTCAGCACCAGGTCGCTGCGCGGCGGCGAGCGCGGATCGAGTGCGATGCACACTGGCGTATGTGCATCGGCCTCATCGCCGGCGCGCAGCAGCTGGTGGGGTACGAAGGACTGGTCTTCGAAGGTCCACAGCAGCTCGTCCAGTTCGCGCGCCTGGGATTCATCGGCCACCAGCAGCGCTACGCCCAGTTGTTTGAGATAGGCTTTCTCGGCGAGGCGGCAGGCGAACAAGTGCCGCGCCCGCGCTCCGGCGTTCTTGAGCACGTAGAAGTCGACGCGCTCGGTCACTTGGCCCGCGCGCGATTGACCAGGAAATCGAGCAGCAGCGGCACCGGGCGGCCGGTGCTGCCTTTCTGCGTGCCGCTGAGCCAGGCCGTGCCGGCGATGTCCAGGTGCGCCCAACTCAGGTCCTTGGTGAACTTGGACAGAAACGCGGCGGCCGTGCAGGCGCCGCCTTCACGGCCGCCGACGTTGGCGATGTCGGCGAAATTGCTCTTGAGCTGATCGGCGTATTCCTCGCCGATGGGCATGTGCCAGGCGCGATCGTCGGCGCGCTGGCCGGCGGCGAGCAGTTCGCGCGCCAGGGCCTCGTCATTGCTCATCAGTCCCGACATGTGGTTGCCCAGCGCGACCACGCAGGCGCCGGTGAGCGTGGCGACATCGATGACCGTGGCCGGATCGAAACGGCGGCAGAAGGTCAGCGCATCGCACAGCACCAGCCGGCCTTCGGCGTCGGTATTGAGGATTTCCACCGTCTGCCCCGACAGGGTGGTGACGATGTCGGAGGGTTTGACGGCCCGGCCGCTGGGCATGTTCTCGCAGGCCGCGACGATGACCACCAGGTTCAGGCGCAGTTTCAATTGCGCCACTGCGCGCAGCGTGCCGAGCACCGTGGCAGCGCCGCTCATGTCGAATTTCATCTCGTCCATGGCCGGCGGGTCTTTGAGCGAAATGCCGCCCGAATCGAAGGTGATGCCCTTGCCGACCAGCACCACCGGCGGCGCGTTCTTGCGGCCGCCGCGGTACTCGCACACGATCAGGCGCGGCGGTTCCTCGGACCCTTGTGTCACGGCGAGGAACGCGCCCATTTTCAGCGCCTTGATGGCTTCTTCGTCATGGATCTTGGCATGGATGGACGGCCAGTCCTTGGCCAGGCCCTGGGCGCGGGCGGCCAGGTAGCGCGGCGTGCACACATTGGGCGGCAGGTTGGCGAGGTCGCGCGCGAAGGCCATGCCGTTGCCCAGCGCTTCGCCTATCGCAAGGCCGGCGGTCGCCGCCTTGGGCGAACGCGCATCCGTGAGGACCGTCTGCACCTTGGTCAGGCGCGAAGGTTTGGGCTTGGGCGGAGTCTTGAGATCGGGGATGCGGTAGGCTTGCGCGCAAAACAGCTCGGCCACGATGCGGCTGCGCGTCTGCACGTCGAGATCGGGGAGGCTTTCCTGCGACAGGTGCACCGTGGCATCGGTGGCGCCGGTTTTGGCGAGCGAAGCCGCCGCCGCCTGCACCGCCTTGCGGTATTGCTTGCGCCTGAACGCGGTGCGCGCGCCCAGGCCCACCAGCAGGATGCGCTCGGCGGGCGAACCGGCTACGCCCACCAGCAGCAGCGTATCGCCCAGCTTGGCCGCGAAGTCGCCGGCCGCGCACAGTCTGGAAATGGCGCCTTGCACCTGCGAATCGAGCTGGCGGGCGGCAGCGCCGAGATCGGCGCTCTCGTAAATACCCACCACCGCGCAGGCGGTCTTGCCGCGCACCTTCGGATCGACGACGGAATTGAATTGCATGGTCCTGTCCTTGGTGAAAACAGCGACAGTTTACTCGATTGCGCCGCCTCTTTAAGCTTCCCGCATGAAATGGACCATCGAGCGCTACGTCTTGCGCGAGGTCGCGCAAGTGTGGTTGGCGGTGACCGGTGTGCTGGTGGCGATCATCCTGTCCAACCAGCTCTCGCGCGTGCTGGGCCAGGCCACGGAGAACCAGTATGGCCGGCATCTGGTGGCCGAGCTCATTGTGCTCGGCTCGGTGATGAACCTGTCCATCGTGGTGCCGGTGGGGTTGCTCCTGGCCATCGTGCTGTCGCTGGGACGGCTGTACCACGACAGCGAGATCGCGGCCCTGCAGGCCTGCGGTTACGGCCCGGTGCAGCTGCTGCGCCCGCTCCTCGGCTTCGCGGTGCTGGTGGCGGTGGGACTGGCGTGGCTGTCCTTCGTGCAGGTGCCGCTGGCGGATCTGCATGCCCAGCAGCTCAAGGCCTCCGCCATCCGCAATGCGCAGTTCGGCACGCTGGATTCGGGGCGCTTTCGCTCCTTCGCCAAGGGCGATGCCGTATTCTACGCCGAGAGCGTGGATACGCACGGGGTACTGCACAACGTGTTCGTGCAGCGTGA
>JAFEGC010000178.1 GCA_018240265.1 Pseudomonadota bacterium
GACCATGGCGCGCGTCGCAATTTACGGGGCGGGAAACGCGGGTGCCCGGTTGGCATCTTCGCTGCTCGCGACACGAGCCTTCGATCCCATCGCTTTCATCGACGACAATCCGGCGATGCAGGGAACGTCGGTGCACGGCATACCAGTTTACGCGGCTTCGCGACTTGAAACACTGGCGAAAGATCTCGAAATCGACCGTGTCTTGTTGGCGTTGCCGTCGGAGTCGCGGCGTCGGCGGCGCGAGATTCTGTCCAAATTGGAACCGCTGAAACTGCATGTACAGACAGTTCCAGAAATAGAGCAACTGGTCGCCGGAACTGCGCACGTCAGTGATCTGCAGGAAATCGATGTTGGTGATTTGCTCGGTAGAGATGCGGTACCGCCTAATGAAGCGCTGCTGGAAGCATGCATTCTCGGTCGGGTGGTGATGGTCACCGGTGCGGGCGGGTCGATAGGCTCGGAACTTTGCCGGCAGATCATTCGGCAAAGGCCCGCGCGACTTCTCCTGTTCGAGATGTCGGAACTTGCTTTGTACAACATCGATCGCGAGTTGCGAAGCATCCTTTCCCACCAGGGTCTGCAGGTGGAACTCGTGCCACTGGTGGGCAATGCCCACCATAAATTCCGCCTGCGGGATATTCTTCAGGCTTACAACGTCCAGACCGTGTATCACACAGCCGCCTACAAGCATGTGCCGATAGTGGAGCAAAACGCGATCGAAGGCGTGCATAACAACGTGGTGGCTACTTGGTATGCGGCGGAGGCTGCGCTTGAGGCGGAGGTGGAGACTTTCGTGCTAATTTCCACCGATAAAGCGGTGAATCCCACGAATGTCATGGGAGCGACTAAGCGTCTGGCGGAGATCGTTCTGCAGGGGTTGCAGCAGCGGCGTTGCAAGACTCGCTTCTGCATGGTGCGATTCGGAAATGTGTTGGCATCATCCGGTTCGGTCGTACCGTTGTTTTACGAGCAGATTCGCGCGGGTGGGCCGATCACCGTGACGCATCCGGATGTCATCCGCTATTTCATGACGATTCCAGAAGCCGCACAGCTGGTGATACAGGCTGGTTCAATGGCCAAGGGAGGCGACGTGTTCGTGCTCGACATGGGCAAGCCTGTGCGCATTGATGATCTGGCCCGTCGCATGGTTCACCTGATGGGAATGTCGGTGCGCGACGACGACAATCCGGACGGCGACATCGAAATTGCCTATACAGGATTGCGGCCAGCAGAAAAACTGTTTGAGGAATTGCTGATCGGTAATAATGTGACAGGCACCGAACACCCCATGATTTTGCGCGCTATGGAGCACGGACTGCCCTGGGAAAAGGTGTCGGTCATACTCGACAATCTTCTGACAGCGATGAGTCGTTTCGATTGCCAGGGTGCGATGGACATTCTGAAGCAAGCGGTGGTCGAGTATACTCCTGCGCCTGCGATATACGACCTGGTATGGCAACGTCAAAGCGAGATGCTGGCTGAGCAGCGCAAGGTTACGGATTTGCGTATCAGGCGTCTCGTCCGCCACAACGTACCTTCCGAAACATTGCGTCCGTAACCTAGATCGCTTCAAGGCGTACGTCAACTTGCCGTTTGATCTTCCGGGGACGGTGAGGTCGTCAAAGGTCCCGGCACAGGCGTGCGGCTATCTGGGTGGCGGAGTTGCCTTGTCCGTACGGCGTAACCGGCTGGCCTTGTGAGCCGATCGCGGCTTCAATGGCGGACGCTACGGCCTCAGCGCTCCTCGGGGGAGCCAGGCGATTCCACCCGGCTTGTACCAGTTCGACCCACTCGGTTTCGTCGCGCAGGGTCACGCATGGCACGCGATGAAAGAATGCTTCCTTCTGCACGCCTCCGGAGTCCGTAGCGATGGCAGCTGCGTTCTTTTCCAGTTCGATCATGCTCAGGTATCCGATCGGATCCAAAAGGTGCATGCCGCGCAGCGCGGCTTCCGGGCGGCATCGGCGCGCAAGCAATTGCCGCGTTCGTGGATGTATCGGCCATATCACGGGCCGTTTCCGGGCTACTATCGTCAGCGCATCGACCAGGGTATTCAAACGATCTGTATCGTCGGTGTTTTCTGCCCTGTGTATGGTTGCCAGAACGTAAGGCTGGCCTCCCAAACCAAGGTGGTCCACTATTCCACCGGCACCATTGGCACGGGCACCGTGCTGTAATGCAACGTCGTACATTACGTCGCCGACCTCGAGGATCTGCGATTCTGCGACTCCTTCCGCCATCAGATTCCTGACTGCCGTGTCGGTTGGCGCGAACAGCCAGTGCGAAATTCGATCCGTAAGGATTCGGTTGATTTCTTCCGGCATGCGTAGATTGAAGGAGCGCAGGCCAGCTTCGACATGCGCCACCGGAATATGCAGCTTCGCTGCGGCGAGTGCGCCGGCGATCGTCGAATTGGTATCGCCGTAAACCAACGCGGCGTCCGGACGTTCACTGATCAGGATACGCTCCACGTCCGCCAGCATCCGGCCAGTCATCGCGCCGTGCGTCCCTCCGTGGATGTCGAGGTTGTAGGCGGGCGCGCTCATGGCCAATTCGCGGAAAAAGACCTCGGACATATTGGCATCGAAATGCTGTCCCGTATGTACCAGGACTTCCCGCAGCCTGCCCGTGGCGCTCAGCGCTTGAGATACGACGCTGGCTTTGATGAACTGTGGACGTGCGCCGAGAACCGTGACGATTTTTTTCAAATAGCGACCTGCACAGTCAAATCCCCATCTCGCAGGACGTAGCGGTCGCCGGTATGCTTACAAAGCGCCTCGCCATTGCCGATCAACGGCAAGTCGAGTTTTTCACCAAATCGGCTCATCCAGCCTATCTGTCGAGCCGGAACGCCCACCATGAGGCCGAAGGCGGGGATGTCGTGATTGACGACCGCGCCTGCTCCAATGAATGCGTGTTCGCCGATCGTGACACCACAGACTATGGTGCAGTTTGCCCCGAGGGTGGCTCCTCGGCGGACCGTCGTTCGCCGGTATTCGTTCTTGCGGGTGACCGCCGAACGCGGGTTGTATACATTGGTGAACACCATACTGGGGCCACAGAACACGTCGTCTTCGATCTCGACCGCGTCGTACACGGAGACATTGTTCTGGATCTTGACGTTGCTGCCTATCCGCACGTCGTTGCCCACGAACACGTTCTGGCCAAACGAACATAGCGCGCCGATACGGGCGCCAGCGCTGATGTGCACGAAATGCCAGACCCGGCAGCCTTCCCCAAGCACCGCCCCCTGATCGACGATTGCCGTCGGGTGAATGATGGTCGCTGGCATGCTTCAGTACTCCAGCGGCAGGTTGACTCTGCGGCCATCGCGTGCGGACTTGTACATGGCGATCAGCAGTTCCAGTGACCTGAGGCCTTCACGGCCATCTGTTTCGGGTTCTGCTTCTCCTAGCAACGACATGATGACATTGTCGTAATACAAGGGATGGCCAAAGCCATATACCGACGTCGTGTCATAGCTCGCTTCCTTTATACCAGCATCCATGGGATGAGATTCCGCGAACTGCCACATCTGTATTTCATTGACGGCGACCCCGCCCACCCGTACCGAGCCCTTCTCACCCAGAACAGTGATCGAGCCCTCGAGATTCTTCGGGTGTGTCAGCATCGTGACATTTACGGTTCCCAAGGCGCCATTTCGCCACTTCAGTGCTGCGACCCCGGTGTCCTCTACTTCGATCCGCCGGGCAAGCGTACCCGTATATGCCATCACGCTTTCCACGGGGCCGATGATCCAGTCGAGAAGGTCGATGTAGTGGCTTGCCTGATTCATGAATGCACCGCCATCGAATTCCCAGGTGCCACGCCACCGTGCGCTGTCGTAATACTCCTGAGGACGAGACCAGAACACGTTGATGGTCACCATGAAAATTCGGCCAAAACGATGGCTCTCCACGGCTTTCTTGAGCAGTTGGAGCGTCGCATTGCGACGGTTCTGCTTGACGACGAACAGCTTTACGCCGTTGGTATCGCATGCGCGGACCATGTCGAGCCCGTCATTCCAGCGCGTTGCCATTGGTTTTTCTGTCACCACGTGACGACCGGATCTCGCCACCTCGATCGCCTGCGCCGAGTGCAAGCCGGACGGTGAAGCAAGAATTACGCAGTCCGCCGCTGTGGACTGAAGCATATCGGTAAGCTTGGCATGACCAACCGCGCCGGTCGTTGCCACGGCAGCAGCAAGCGCATCGGCATTATTGTCGCAGATATCCAGCAGTTCGCAGCGATCGGAGTGCCTTGAAATTGCCGCAAAGTGATTCTGCGCGATTCTTCCGCAACCAACCAGCGCAAATCTGATCTTGCGATCCTTTGATTTTCCCATCGATGGAACCTATTGAAACCACTTTCAAACCAGTATTATACGCAGCTCAGGTTTGTCCGCAGGGCTTTACGCGACGGTTCGATGCAGGCAATGCGGTCGAGTCCGGCAAGACGCTTGTCGGCGCGCGCAGACAATTGTGTGACCCCCTGGTTGCAGCCAAAGATGGCACTGTCTGCCTGCAGATCATCGTAGTGGGATTGCTGGAGCCTGTGTCGGACGACTAAGCGATAAGCTATCCGAATGTGATCGGTTCGGACTATCCGTAATCCTGCGTTATCATTCGCCCCAGTTGGGCGTTCTTACTATGTTGAGCTGACCTTGACCAAGACCGCACTGATCTCCGGCATCACCGGCCAGGACGGCGCCTACCTCGCCGAATTCCTGCTCGGCAAGGGCTACCTCGTCCACGGCATCAAGCGCCGCTCATCCCTGTTCAACACGGACCGCATCGACCACCTGTACCAGGACCCGCACGAAAAGAACGTGCAGATGAAGCTCCACTACGGGGACCTGACCGACGCCACCAATCTGATCCGCATCATCCAGGAAGTGCAGCCGGACGAGATCTACAACCTCGCGGCGCAGAGTCACGTGGCGGTGTCGTTCGAGACGCCCGAGTACACGGCCAATGCCGATGCGGTGGGCACGCTGCGCATGTTGGAAGCCATCCGCATCCTGGGGCTGGAGAACAAAGCCCGTTTCTACCAGGCTTCTACCTCGGAGATGTTCGGCAAAGTGCAGGAGATCCCGCAGAAGGAGACCACGCCGTTCTACCCGCGCTCGCCCTACGGGGCGGCCAAGGTGTACGCGCACTGGATCACGGTCAATTACCGCGAGGCCTACGGCCTGTTCGCTTGCAGTGGCATCCTCTTCAACCATGAGTCCCCGCTCCGTGGCGAGACCTTCGTGTCGCGCAAGATCACGCGGGCGCTGGCGCGCATCAGCGCGGGACTGCAGGAAAACGTTCATCTGGGCAACCTGGATGCGCGGCGTGACTGGGGCCATGCGCGCGATTACGTCCGCGCCCAATGGCTGATGCTGCAGCAGCCTGAAGCGGAGGACTTCGTCATCGCCACCGGCAAACAGCACTCGGTGCGCGATTTCGTGGTGGAGGCGGCGCGCCACGTCGGAATGGACATCGAATGGCGGGGAAGGGGTGAACAGGAGACCGGCGTAGACCGGCGTACCGGTCGTGTGATCGTACGGGTGGATCCGCGGTATTTTCGCCCCACGGAAGTCGAGACGCTCTTGGGCGATGCCGGCAAGGCGCGGCAGAAGTTGGGCTGGAAGCCCGAGGTGGGGTTCCCGCAGCTCGTGACCGAGATGATGCAGGCGGATCTGGCGCTGGCGAACCGGGATGCGCTGGTCGCCCGCGAGGGCTACAAGGTCTACCGGCATCACGAGTAGCCGTATGCCGGCCTCCACATCCGACAGCATTTTCGTCGCCGGCCATCAAGGCATGGTCGGCAGCGCCGTGGTCCGCGCGTTGCAGGCACGTGGTTATTCGAACCTGATCACGCGTTCCCGCCAGGAGCTCGATCTCACCGACCAGGCCGCCGTTCGCGCCTTTTTCCAGGCCGAGTGGCCGCGGCGCGTGGTGCTGGCCGCGGCCCGCGTGGGCGGTATCCACGCCAACAATTCCCGCCCGGCGGAGTTCATCCGCGACAACCTGCTCATCCAGGACAACGTCATCGACGCGGCTTGGCGGAGCGGC
>JAFEGC010000179.1 GCA_018240265.1 Pseudomonadota bacterium
ATGGTGCACCCGGACGCTCAGACCTTGGTTGCGAAACTCGGCCTGCAACGCCAGATCCTCGACGCGCGGCCAGTCGTCACGGAAGTTCAGGACCAGGTTTTGCGCCGGGAAGCGCACCAAGAACAGCCCACTCCCGTCGCGAAACGGGAAATGCTCCAACGGCCCGCGCAACACGAAATCGGCCTGCGGCACGCGACCAGCGATGAAGGCGTGCGAGAGCCATTCGTAGGCTTGCGGTGCGATACTCCGGCGTGGCAGGTAGCGCGACGCGGCGCTGACCACAACGTCGCGCAAGCCACTCCACAGCACGATCTGCGGCGGCCGTCCGTCGGCGAACGCGCGCCAGGCAAACTTGGCCGAGGCGCTTGCGTCCGGATTGGATAGCTCAACGTTTTCGCTGGCCACCAGCAGGCGCTGCGCATCCCGCTGCCAGTACACCGTGCCGCGCAGTCGTGCGAAGGACACCGGCGCCGGCCATTGCTCGGGCCAGGACACCACCGCGCCGGGCGCATCGATATCCAGGCGTCCGCCGCCCTCATCGCCACGGAACGAGCCGCTGAGACCCTTGATGCCGGGCAGCCGGCCCCGAGGCGCCACGCCGGCCGAGGCGAAGCGTGCCCGCGCCTGCCAGCGCGCCGGCGTGCCGGGGGCGCCGCGCACGTAATGAAATTGCGCATCCGACCATTCCCCGCCCAGGTCCCAGGCGCCGATGGCCTCGCGCAGCGACTTCTGCGGCAGCACCGCCACCACCGGTGTGAGCGCACCCAGGCTGAGCCGGTCGAACCGCGCCTGCAGCCCGTTCAGCGTTCCCTCGCGGCTCTGCCAGGTGGCCGCGAAGCGGGTCGCCCGCCCCTCACCGGCGCCGCTGAGCGCGCGCACACGCTCTCCGCTCAGCGCCCACTGGTCCTCACGCCGCCACAGATAAAACAGCCCGCCCACTTCGCGCAGGGTGCGCGTCGCGCCGACGGCGCGAAAATCGTAGGCGGTAAAATCCAGACGCGCCTGGATATCCGCGCCACCACTGCCGCCGGCATTCAGGTCCACGCGCGCCGTGCCCGAATCCACGGCATTGGAAAATTCCGGCAACAGGTCGTGCCAGCCGGGAAGCGAAACCTCGCGGGCATGGAGCGATGCGTTCCAGCTCAACGCGTTCTCGCCGCCGAAATCAGCGGCGCCCACCTTCAGGTGAATCACACCGCTGAGCTGCGCCGGCATGCGCGTATCGAGCTGCAGTTGTACACGATCGCCGCGGCGCGCCAGGTCAAGATCGACGGCTTCGAAAACCAGCGCAGGCGAGGCCGAATTCCATTGCAGCAGCGTCACGCGCGCGCCGCGCACTTCCAGCCGACCGTGCGGCAGGCGCCGCAGCTTCTGGCGCAGATCGCCGCCACCTTCGCCGAACTCCAATCCTTCGCCGACGGAAAACCGCGAAGGAGCTAGGCGCGTGACCGTGATGCGCGGTTCCTCCAGCCGGATGCGCCCGGCCAGGAGCCGCGCATTGGCGATCAATGCCCAGACATCCACCGCGATGCTGCCGCGGCGCGCGGCGGCGATACCGCGCAGGTCATCGCCGGAGCGCAGCTCCAGCGCCGAGAACTGCAGCTCCGGCCCATACCAGCGCAGCGCGGGCGTGACGGCATTGAAGCGGATGCGAAGCCCGGTCTGCTGGTGCACCCATTCCTTGATCTGCGCCTGGTACTCGGGCACGCGGTTCAGCGCGAGTTGCAGCGCCAGCACGCCCAGCAGCGCCAGCGACAGCAGCGCGCCACCGGTGTACAGCAGCACTCGTCGAAGCGTTGCCGGCCTCATCCGCCTACATCACGACCACGTCGTACTGGTCGACCGAGTACAGTGCCTCGGTCTGCAGGCGGATGGGCTTGCCGGTCAGCAGCTCCAGCTCCGCCAGCTGCGCCGACTCCTCGTCCAGCAGCCGCTCGATGACGTCCTGATGCGCCAGCACCATCAGCTGCTCGAACTCGAACTGGCGCGACTGGCGCAGGATTTCACGGAACACCTCGTGACAGACCGTCTCCGCGGTCTTGACGAAACCGCGGCCTTCACAGGTAGGACAAGGCTGGCACAGCAGATGTTCCAGGCTCTCGCGTGTGCGCTTGCGGGTCATCTCGACGAGACCGAGCGGCGAGACCGAGGAGATGGTGGTCTTGGCATGGTCGTTGGCCAGCGCCTTCTCCAGCGACTGCAGCACCTGGCGCCGGTGCTCGGCCTCGCCCATGTCGATGAAGTCGATGATGATGATGCCGCCGAGATTGCGCAGCCGCAGCTGGCGGGCGATGGCCACCGAGGCTTCCAGGTTGGTGCGGAAAATGGTCTCCTCGAGATTGCGGTGCCCGACGAAGGCGCCGGTGTTGACGTCGATGGTGGTCATGGACTCGGTCTGGTCGATGATCAGATAACCCCCGGATTTCAACTCCACCTTGCGATCCAGGGATTTCTGGATCTCCTCCTCGACGTGATGCAGATCGAACACTGGCCGCACCTCTTCATACAGCTCGATGCGCGACAGCGCCTCGGGCATGAAGGTGCGGGCGAACTCCTGCATCTCCTGGAAGGCGGTCGGGCTGTCCACCAGCACCCGGTCAACCTCCGCGGCGAGCAGGTCGCGCAGCACGCGCAGGCGCAACGGCAGGTCGGCATGCACCAGGGTGCCGGCTTGCGCCGCCTGGCCCTTGATGCGGATCACTTCCCACAGCTTGCGCAGATACAGCATGTCGGCGCGCAACGCCTCGACCGGCGCATCCTCGGCGGCGGTACGCACGATGAAACCCTCCCCTTCGCCGCAAGCGCCTTGCACCTGCAGTGCCCGCCGCAGACGTTCGCGCTCCGTCTCGTTCTCGATGCGCGCCGAGATGCCGATGCCGCGGCCGCGCGGCATGTACACCAGGTAACGCGACGGGAGCGAAATGTAGGTGGTCAGGCGCGCACCCTTGGTGCCCAGCGGATCCTTCAGCACCTGTACCAGGATCTCCCCGCCCTCGGTCACCAGGGTGCGGATGTTTTCGTTGCGCGGCGGTTCCAGCCCCGTGCCTTCGTGACGCGGATCCAGGATGTCCGAGGCATGCAAGAAGGCGGTGCGCTCCAGGCCGATCTCGATGAAGGCTGCCTGCATGCCGGGCAGCACCCGCGACACACGCCCCTTGTAGATATTGCCCAGCAGACCGCGGCGGCTGGCGCGCTCCAGGAACACCTCCTGCAGCACGCCGTTCTCCACCACCGCGGCGCGCGCCTCGTGCGAAGCGGCGTTGATGAGTATCTCGATGCTCATGTGGCCCGCCGGGCCGGCGCCGACTCATCCCAGGCGGCAACGCCAGCCTGCTCCAGCAGCTGCGCCGTCTCATACAGCGGCAGGCCCATCACCCCGGAAAAGCTCCCCGACAGGTGCTGAACGAAACGCGCGCCCAGGCCCTGGATGGCATAGCCGCCGGCCTTGTCGCGCGGCTCGCCGCTCTCCCAGTAGGCTCGCGCCTGCGCCGCGTCGATGCGGCCGAAAGTCACTTCACTGCGCGACAGCCGCGTGCGCACCGCACCGGCCGTGCGCAGCGCGATGCCGGTGAGCACCTCGTGGGTGCGACCGGACAGCCGCGTGAGCATGTCCACGGCCTGTCTCAGATCGGCGGGTTTGCCCAGAAGATCGCCGTCCAGCACCACGGTGGTGTCGGCGCCCAGCACCGGCGCGCGGCGCTGCGGCGGCAGATGTTCCCAGCCGGCGCGCGCCTTGGCCGCAGCCAGGCGCAGCACGTAGTCGGTTGCCGCCTCGGCCGGCAGCGGATCCTCGTTCACCGGTGAGGAAACGATCTGGAACTGCACGCCGAGCTGGCGCAACAGCTCGCGCCGCCGCGGCGAGGCCGAGGCGAGGTAGATGGATGTGGGACGCTGCATGGATTCAGGCACGGTGGTAGGGATGTCCGGCGATGAGGCTGGCGGCGCGGTACAACTGTTCGGCCAGCATGATGCGCACCAGTCCATGCGGGAAAGTCAGCGGCGACAGCGACCACTGGAGCGCAGCGCGGGCGCGGCAGGCCGCCGCCAGACCATCGGGGCCGCCGATGAGAAAGGCGATGTCCGTACCCAGCGCCAGCCGCTGCTGCAGCCACTGCGCCAGCTGCTCGGTGGACATCCAACGGCCGCCGACCTCCAGTGCCACGACGTGATCGTCCCGGCGCAGCGCCTGCAGCATCGCCTCGCCCTCGCGGTTGCGGGCGCGCTCGACGTCGGCGTGGCGGGTGGACAGGGCGATCTCCTTGAGCTCCAGGCGGATGGGCCGGGTCAGGCGCTTCTCGTATTCGTGGAACCCCGCACCGATCCAGGCCGGCAGGCGCGTGCCCGCCGCGATGATGCGGCATTTCATCCCGGCGCACGCCTAAGCAGCGCGCCACCGGCCGCGGCCCGGGTCAGGCCCGCACCGCGGCGCGTTTGGCTGCCGTCATATCCCACAGCTTTTCCAGCCCGTAGAACTCGCGCGTGCGCGGCAGCATCACATGCACGACGATATCGGTGAGGTCGATCAGCACCCATTCCGAATCGGCGCGGCCTTCGACGCCGTGGGCGCGGAAGCCCGCCTCCTTGCATCTCTCCACCACGCGCTCGGCGATGGAGCGCACGTGCCGGTCAGAGGTGCCGCTGGCGATGATCATGTAGTCGGCGACGTCGGTGAGGCCGCGCACGTCCAAGGGTTTGATGTCCAGCGCCTTCATGTCCTCGAGCGCCGCCACTACCACGTCCTTGAGCGCGGGGGCGGATTTCTTCGAAGCTTTCTTGACGCGGGAGGTTGCGGCCTTGCGGGCGGCGGGCTTGCGCCCGGAAGCGGGGCGCGCCGGGCGTCGGGGAGCGGATGTCATGCGGCGGATGTGCTCACTCTTGTGGGGTCTTTTCCAGGTAGCAGCCGGTATCCAGGATGATTTTACGCACCGAATCCGGCAGGAGAAAGCGCGGATCGCGGTGCGAGGCGATGATCAGCCGCAGTTCGGTGGAGGAAATTTCCAGCTGGGTCACGGCGTGGATGAAAATCCGACCCGCAAGACTGTCGTGCAGGTCGGCGATGCGGCCGGTGCCGTGATCCACCAGCAATTCCCCCAGGATGCCGCTGGCGGGCGCACGCCAGCCGGGGCGATGCGAAACCACCAAGTGCGACAGCTGCAGCAGGTCCTGCCACTGATGCCACTTCGGCAGGCTCAAGAAAGCATCCATGCCGACGATCAGGCAGAGGCTCCGCTGCGGATTTTCCCGGCGCAGTTCCGCCAGGGTCTCCACCGAGTACGAGAGACCGGACTTGCGCACCTCGCGGTCGTCCACCACGAATCCGCGCTGATCCTCGGTGGCCGCCCGCACCATGCGCAGGCGCAGGTTCGCATCGGCCAGCGGCTGCTGCCGGTGCGGCGGATTGCCGGCCGGCAGGAAGCGCACCTCCGCCAGGCGCAGCGCCTGCTGCAGCTCGAATGCGGTGCGCAGGTGGCCGTAGTGGATGGGGTCGAAGGTGCCGCCGAAAATACCGATGGGATTCATGCGACTACCCTGCCTGAAAGCAGCCGATGATGCAAAGCGCCAGCCAGGCCCGCGGTCAGCGCGGTGAGCGCGGTCCAGACATCGCCCCGCGCCTGACCCTTGACGATGCGATCCACGTGGCCGGCTTCGCGCAGGAGCTGCGCCAGCGGTAGCGAAGGTGCGCGCCCCATCGAAACCTGGTTCGGTGGACTCGCCAGGTTCCAGCCGCTACCACCGCCACGGCTGCGCAGGCGTTCACGCTCGCGCGCCTGCCACAGGCCACGCAGCTCGCGGCTGAGCGCCCACAGAATCAGCGTGGGCTCGGTACCCTCGGCCTTGAGACCTGCGAGAACCGCCAAAGCGCGCGCTGCCTGACCGCGCGAGGCGGCATCGGCCAGATCATACACATCGTAGCGGGCGCTATAGCCCACGGCGGCGCGCGCCTGCTCAAGGTCCACGCGACCGCCGCCCAGCAGCGCGAGCTTGTCGATTTCCTGGGCCGCGGCCAGCAGATTCCCCTCGGCACGGGCGGCGATGAACTGCGC